>CAZKDU010000118.1:0-6169 GCA_964551485.1 uncultured Burkholderiaceae bacterium | reverse complement strand
ACGGCAACTACCAGGAGTACGATGCCGACAAGAAGAAGCGCCTGGGCGAAGAGGGCGCCAAGCCCAAGCGCGTGCGCTTCAAGTCGCTCAAGTGAGCCCCGCACGCTGAGTGCACCGGTGCGGCACACCCCGACCCGAGGGGCGGGGTGGGGCCCAGGGCAGGGGTGGCCCTACAGCGCCACCCCGAGCCGCGTCAGCAGTGCCACCATGGCCCCGTAGGCCCCGGCCCCGGCCGTGGCCGCGCAGGCCAGCGTCAGCGCGGCCCAGAAACCCAGGCCGGCACGCAGCAGCAGTGGCAACAGCACGAACAGCAGCAGCGAGGGCAGCACCAGCCAGAACAGGCTGGTCGAAAGCCGGGCGATCTGCGGCGCGTCCGCGCCGTCGAGCCAGAGCCACACGAAGGCCAGCAGCGAGGTCAGGGGCAGCGAGGCCAACAGCGCCGCCCACAGCGAGCTGCGCCGGGTCAGCTCGGTCACGGCCACGATGACGCTGGCCGACAGCGCCACCTTCAGGGTGTACTGCCACATGGGCTGCTCCTGCCGCCATGGCGGGCGGCCTGACCGCAGTGTAGGGCCCGCCTGCCGCGCACACCACCTGTGGCGGCGCACGGCGTTCGATCCACAATAGCGGGCACCGGGCGTGGCGGAGGCCGAGTCAAGCGGTTTCCGGGCCGGACAAAACAAGGAAGGACAAGTGATGCTGAGTCTCGGGCGTTGGGCGGCCCACCGCAGCGTGCGGGTGGGCCTGTGGGGGCTGGGGGTGGCCCTGGGGCTGTTCCTGGTGAGCTGGCTGGCGCTGCCGCCGCTGGCGCGCCACCTGGCCGAGAAGCTGGGCAGCGAGCAGCTGGGCCGCAGCGTGCACATCGGCGCGCTCGACTTCAAACCCTGGTCGCTCGAACTCACGCTGCGCGACCTGGCCATCGCAGGCCAACCCGGCCAGCCCGCGCTGCTCACGGTCGCGCGGGTGCACGTCGACGCGGCCGTGCAGTCGCTCTGGACCCTGGCGCCGGTGATCGACGCCATCGACATCGACGCACCGGCCGTGCGGCTCACGCACCTGGGCGGCGGCCGCTACGACATCGACGACCTCGTGCAGCGCCTGGCGTCTGCGCCCGCCGCACCCGCGTCCGAACCCACGCTGTTCGCGCTCTACAACCTGACGCTGCAGAACGGCAGCGTCACCTTCGAGGACCGCGCCGACGGCAGCACCCACCGCGTGAGCGGGCTGCACCTGGGCCTGCCCTTTCTCAGCAACCTGCCGGCGCAGCGCGAGGTCAAGGTGCTGCCGCGACTCGACTTCCAGCTCGACGGTGCCCCGTTCACCAGCCGCGCCGAAAGCACCCCGTTTGCCGACAGCCGCAAGACCGACGCCACCCTGCGCTTGCAGGGCCTGGACCTTGGCCCCTACCTCGGCCGCCTGCCGGCCGAGCTGCCGGTGCGCTTGCGCGCAGGCCTGCTCAGCGCCGACCTGACGCTGGCCTTCGAGCAGACCCCGCAGCCCCAGGTGCGCCTGAGCGGCAGCGTGCAGGCCGAGAAGGTGCGCGTGGCCGACCCCCATGGTGGCGCGCTGCTGGACTTCGCAGCCCTGCGCGTCGCGCTGGACGACGTGCGCCCGCTGCAGCGCGTGGTCCGGCTTGGCCGGGTCGAGCTGGTCGAGCCCCAGGCCACGCTGGTGCGCAGCAAGGACGGGCGCTGGGCCTTCGAGCCGGCACCGGCGGGCACGGCCCGCAGCACGGCCACCCCCCACGTGACCGCCCAGGCCACGGCATCGGCCGCGACCCGGTCGCCCGCACAGGCGGCGGCTTCTGCCCCGGCCTCGGCCGCCAGCGCCACGGCACAGCCTGCGCCCGAGCTGGCCTGGCAGGTGGCCGTGGCCGAGTTTTCGCTGCAGGGCGGCCGCGTGCGCTACACCGACGCCGGCCCGTCGCAGCCGGTGGCGCTGGAGCTGACCGGCCTGCAGGCCGGCCTGCAGCACCTGGTCCTGGGCGGGGCGGGTGCGGCCACCCCGCTGCCGCTCACGCTGTCGGCGCGCATCCCGGCCGGCGACGCCGACCCCGGCCGTATCGACTGGCGCGGCACACTCACGCTGCAGCCACTGGCCGTGGCCGGTGAGCTGGCCGCCGAGCGTGTGCCGGTGCACCTGCTCTCGCCCTATGTGGCCGCCCGGCTGCCGGTGGACCTGCGCCGCGCCGACGCGGCCTTCAAGGGCCAGCTCCAGTTCGCGGCCACGGCCCAGGGGCCGAGGCTGCAGCTGCAGGGGCAGGCGGCGCTCGACGACCTGCGCGCCGATGGCCTTGGCAGCGCCCCCGAGGCCACGCGCCGTGAGCCCCTGCTCAACTGGAAGACCCTGGCGCTGCGTGGCCTGGCCGTGACGCTGGAGCCGCAGCGCCCGCTGCGCGTGGCGGTGCAGGACACGCTGCTGTCGGACTTCTTCGCGCGTGTGATCGTCACGCCCCAGGGGCGCATCAACCTGCAGGACCTGGCTGGTCCGGGCCCGGCGTCGGCAGCCGCCGGGCCCGGGGCCGCGTCGCCGCCAGCCGGCGCGCCTGCACCGGCTGCAGCCACGGCGCCGGTCGCCGGCACCGCCCCGGCGCGGGTGGCCGATGCCCCGCAGATCGACATCGGCCCGATCCGCCTGGCCAAGGGCCGGGTGCTGTTCTCTGACCGCTTCATCAAGCCCAACTACACCACCAGCCTGACCGAGCTGAGCGGGCGCCTGAGCGCTTTCAGCTCGCGACCGCCGGCCGCCGGCGCGGCGCCCGCGCTGGCCGACTTGGAACTGCGCGGCAAGGCCGAGGGCACGGCCTCACTCGAGGTCACGGGCCGGCTCAACCCGCTGGCGCAGCCGCTGGTGCTGGACATCACGGGCAAGGTGCGCAACCTGGAGCTGGCACCGCTGTCGCCCTACGCGGTCAAGTACGCGGGCTACGGCATCGAGCGCGGCAAGCTCAGCATGGACGTGCGCTACCAGATTGCCGATGGCCAGCTCGGCGCCAGCAACAACCTGGTGCTGAACCAGCTCGCGTTCGGCGACAAGGTCGACGGCGCTCCGCAGAGCCTGCCGGTCAAGCTCGCGGTGGCGCTGCTGGCCGACCGCAACGGCGTCATCGACCTCGACCTGCCGATCAGCGGCTCGCTCACCGACCCGCAGTTCTCGTTCGGCGCGGTCATCGGCAAGGCCGTGCTCAACCTGCTGACGCGGGCCATCACGGCGCCGTTCAGCCTGCTGGCCAAGGCCTTCAGCGGCGGCGACGGCGGCGACGACCTGGCCCTGGTCACGTTCGCGCCGGGCAGCGCGGCCCTCACGGCCGAGTCGCGCGCGGCGCTCGACAAGGTGGCCAAGGCGCTCAAGGAGCGCCCGGCGCTGCGCCTGACGGCCGTGGGTGCGAGCAGTCTGGCGCCCGAGCGCGAGGGCCTGCGCCGCGAGCGGCTGCAGCGCATGGTGCTGGCCGAGAAGCGCCGCGCCACCAAGCCCGCCGAGGGCCAGGAGGTGCCGCCCGTCACGCCCGCCGAGTACCCGGAGCTGCTGAAGGCGGTCTACAAGAAGGCCGAGCTGCCCAACAAGCCGCGCAACCTGATCGGCTTTGCCAAGGACATCCCGGTGCCCGAGATGGAGGCCCTGCTCCTGGCCAGCCTGGCCGTGACCGAGGAGGACATGCGGCGCCTGTCGGTGCAGCGCGCCACCGCGGTGCGTGACCAGCTCGCGGCCGGCGAGGTGCCGCTGGAGCGCCTGTTCATCGGCGCGCCCAAGGTGATCGACGGCCCCGAGCCCGGCGCCGCCGGCTGGACGCCGCGCGCCGAGCTGTCGCTGGTCATGCCCTGAGGGTGAGGCCCCGGCCCAGTCACTGGCACTGGCACTGGCACTGGCACTGGCACTGGCACTGGCGGACCGGCGCGGGCTCTCGGGTGGTGTTAGCCCCGTGCGGCGGCCGGCGCGCATGGGGTGGCGAGTCCGGGGGGACTGGGGCCGTGAAGGGGGGCGTGGCGGCGCGTGCCGGGGTGGGCTCAGCCCGAGGCCTGCATGCGCCGCAGCCGCTGGCGCACCAGTTCGATGTTGCCGCGCAGCGCGTACAGCTCGTCGGTGTATGACAGCGGCACCGGGATCTTGCCGGCCACAGCGTCGAGCTTCTCCAGCTCGGCGCTCAGCGCCGCCGGGTCGGTGTCGGGCGCGTCGATCTGGTGCTCGATGTCGCGCAGCTGGGCGTACCAGCGGAAGATGCGCCGGCGGATGCGGAAGGTGTAGAGCGGCGGCACGATGCGGCTGAGCGGCAGCAGCGCGGCCAGGATCAGGCCCAGCGCCAGCCACATGCGCTCGATCAGGTTGGCCATCCAGAACGGCAGGTAGCGCTGCATCAGCGGCGGCCCGTTCTTGATGGTGCGCTCGGCCTCCTTGGCGATCGGCAGCTCGTTGTTGTCAATGTTGGGGAACTGGCGCGCGCGGTTGAACCAGCCGGCCCCACTGTGCAGGCCCTGCGCGGCCTGGCTGAACAGCTGCAGCAGCGCCGGGTGGGTGTCCTCGCGCGCCAGCAGGGCGGTGGTGGTGGCCACCAGGCGCAGGTTCTGCGGCGGCACGTCGCCGGCCAGGTCGACCACGCCGCGCGGCAGCATCACCGAGCTCAGGAAGGCGAAGCGGCGCGCATAGGCCTCGCTCTGCGGGAAATCCATCAGCCGCACACCCGGGGTCTGCAACAGCAGCTGCACCATCACCGCCTCGGGTGCCGAGGCGAACACCAGGGCGTCGAGCTCGCCGCCGAGGAAGGCCGTGGTGGCCGGGGTCTGCTCGAGCTGCGACAACCGGATGCCGGCCGGGTCGATGCGGTTGGCCTCGATCAGCTTGGTCATCATGCTGGGCACACCGCTGCCCGGTGTGCCCACGTTCAAACGCAGGCCCTGCAGGTCCTTGAGAGAGGAGCGCACCGGGTTGCCGCTGGCACCCCCGGTCCGGGCAGGGGGGCTGGCGCCTGGGGCGGGTGTGCCCGCCAGCACCACCATTGGGGCGGTATCGCTGGCGGCTGAAGAGGCCGTGGCCGCAGGGGCGTCTGCGGGTGCGGTGGGGCTGGAGGCCGCGGCCACGGCCGCACGGGCAGCGGCCGGGGCCGCGGCACACAGGCTGGGGTCGATCGCGCCCGAACCATCCCGGTAAAAGAGCCACACCGGCTCCACGAACAGGCTGCCCAGCGACAGCAGGTTGTCCTCGTCCTCGGGCCGGCGGTCGCTGGTGCCGCCCTGCACGAAGCCCAGGTCCGCCTCGCCGTCGCGCAGCAGCTGCAGGTTGGCCGACGAGCCCTCGCTGGGCTTGAGCACCACCTCAATGCCGTTGGCCGCCAGCGCCTTGGCGTAGCGCTTGCCGAACTCGGCATAGGCGCTCTGCGCCGGGCCGGTGGCCAGCACCACGCGTTTGGGCGGGGTCGGGTTGAGCCACCAGTAGGCCAGGCCGAGCAGGCCCACGGCCAGCACCAGGAACGGCCCCACCGAGACCAGCAGGTCGCGCAGCGAGAGCAGGGTGTAGCGGATGGCTTGGGGCATGGTGTGTGGTCTCCGGGGCCGCGTCCGGGCTGGCGCGGGTTTTGCGTGAAGGTGGGTGTGGATTGTCGCGGCAGGGAGCCCGGCTGGCGGGCCCCCTGGCAACACTAAGGCCTGGCCGTTGCAGGGTCAACCCGCGTGCCACAATCGTTTTGACCCCAGCCCCCGTTGTCCAGCCCGCCCATGCCCACCCGACCCCTTCGATTCCTGCGGCGCGGCGAGCCGTTGCGCCTGGACGGCGTGCCCGCCACCCGCACCCTGCTGGCCCTGCTGCGCGAGGACCTGGGCCTGACCGGCACCAAGGAGGGCTGCGCCGAGGGCGATTGCGGCGCCTGCACCGTGGTGCTGGGCACGGCCGAAGCCGGCAGCCTGCGCCTGCGCGCCGTGAACAGCTGCATCCGCTTCGCCCACGCCATCGACGGCATGGCCCTGTGGACCGTGGAAGACCTGGGCCAGGACCCGCTGCTGCGCCCGGCTGCGGCGGCGGTGCCCGGCACTGGCACTGAGGTGGCGGCCCCCGAGGGCCTGCACGCCGCGCCCGCGCCGGCCCTGCACCCGGTGCAGCAGGCCCTGGTGCAGGCCCATGGCTCGCAGTGCGGCTTCTGCACCCCGGGCTTCGTCATGGGCCTGTTTGCCCAGTACCACCA
>CAZKDU010000117.1:0-6258 GCA_964551485.1 uncultured Burkholderiaceae bacterium | reverse complement strand
GCCGGCTGCGGTCAAGATCGAGCTGGTGCGGCGCCTGCAGGACGCCGGCCTCCAGGACATCGAGGTCACCAGCTACGTCAGCCCCAAGTGGGTGCCGCAGATGGCCGACAACGCCGAGGTGATGGCCGGCATCGAGCGCCGCCCCGGCGTGCGCTACTCGGTGCTCACCCCCAACCTCAAGGGCCTGCAGGCGGCCCTGGCCGGCCCGCGCGAGCGCTGGCCCGACGAGGTGGTGGTGTTCGGCGCCGCCAGCGAGGCCTTCAGCCAGAAGAACATCAACTGCTCGATCGCCGAGAGCATCGAGATGTTCCGCCCGGTGGTGGCGGCGGCGCGCGAGCAGGGCATCCACGTGCGCGGCGCCATGTCCTGCACCGTGGGCTGTCCCTACGAGGGCGAGGTGGCGCCCGAGCGTGTGGGTCTGCTGGCCCGGCTCATGAAGGACATCGGCGTGCAGCACGTGGGCGTGGCCGACACCATCGGTGTGGGCACACCGCTCAAGGTGCAGCGCGCAATCGAGGCCACCCTCGCGCACTACGAGCTGGACGCCGTGTCCGGCCACTTCCACGACACCTATGGCCAGGCCCTGGGCAACACCCTGGCCGCGCTGCAGATGGGGGTGTGGCAGTTCGACGCCTCGGTGGCCGGCCTGGGCGGCTGCCCCTACGCCAAGGGCGCCACCGGCAACGTGGCCACCGAAGACGTGGTCTACCTGCTCAACGGCCTGGGCATTGCCACCGGCATCGACCTCGACCGACTGGTCGACGCCGGCCAGTTCATCAGCGCCGCGCTGGGCCGCAAGCCCAACTCGCGCGTGGCCACGGCCCTGCTCAACAAGCGGGCCGGCTGAGCCCCAGGCCCGGCCGCACCACCACCCCGGACCCAGGCCATGTGCGGTGCCGAACTCCAGCCCCTGCCCGACGGCGTGCAGCGTGTGGCGGCGCAGCTGGCGGCCGCCGGCCATGCCCATGCGCCGCTGCTGCTCGACGGCGCGGCGCGCACCGCCCAGCAGGCCGCCGACGCCCTGGGTGTGGCGCTCGGCCAGATCGCCAAGAGCATTGTGTTCCGGCGCAAGCCCGACGCCGCCGCGGTGCTGGTCATCGCCTCGGGCGACCGGCGCGTGGACGAGGCCCGGGTGCAGGTCCTGGTCTGCGGCCCCGGCCAGAAGCTGGGACGGGCCGACGCCGATTTCGTGAAGGCGCAGACCGGCTTCAGCATCGGCGGCGTGGCCCCGCTGGCGCACGCCACGCCGCCCGTGGCCCTGATCGACCGCGAGCTGCTGCGCTTCACCGAGGTCTGGGCCGCGGCCGGCCACCCGCACGCCGTGTTCCGCCTGAGCCCGCACGACCTGCCGCGCCTGACCGGCGCGCCCTGGGCCGACGTGGTGCACAATCCCGAGCCATGAATGCTACTGAATTGATAGCTGCACGTGCCCGCCAGGCAAGGGCTGTGGCCGAAAACGTGCCATCACCCTGCGTGTCGGTGTGCCGCATGGTCGCGGCCAGCGGCCTGTGCGAGGGCTGCTGGCGCAGCCTCGACGAGATCCGCGCCTGGAGCCGCGCCAGCGACGCCGACAAGCGCGCCATCTGGGCCCTGGTCGAGGCCCGCGCCAGCGCCGCGCTGGCTGCGGCCCCCATGCCCACCCCCTGAGCCCGGGCGCGGGCATGCGGCCCGCTGCGCTGCCGGGCCTGGCGCCACCTGGAGCCTTTGCCATGAAGCACCTGACCTTCTATTTGGACTTCATCTCGCCCTACGCCTACCTGGCGTTCGAGCGGCTGCCCCAGGCCCTGCAGGGCCTGAACGTGGTGGTGGACTACCGCCCCATTCTGTTTGCCGGGTTGCTCAAGCACCATGGCCAGCTCGGTCCGGCCGAGATCGCGCCCAAGCGCGACTGGACCTACCGCCAGGTGCTGTGGCAGGCCCAGCACCACGGCATCCCCATGGCGCTGCCGGCGGCCCACCCGTTCAACCCGCTCGGCCTGCTGCGCCTGGCCATGGCCTGCGCGCTGGCGCGCGGCGCGGCCACGCCCAACCGGTACGAGTGCGAGCGCCTGTTCCACCATGTCTGGCGCGGTGGTCTGGACGCAGCCGACCCGGCACGCCTGGCCGCGCTCAGCACCGAGCTGCTGGCCGGGCGTGAGCCGCCCGCGCCCGAGGCCGTGAAGCAGGCGCTGCAGGCCGGCACCGACCAGGCCCTGGCCGACGGCGTGTTTGGCGTGCCCAGCCTGGTGGTCGACGGCCGCCTGTTCTGGGGCTTCGACAGCTTGCCCATGCTGCGCGAGGCCCTTGAAGACCACCCCTGGTTCGAAAAAAATACCTGGGACGCAGTGCGGGGTTTACCCGTAGGAACCGCACGAAAATCCGCATAGCGAAACCAGGGTATAGGGTTACCACGGGGTTTGTAAGAAGCCCCCAAGATTCACGTCAGCACGGGGTCAGTCCGCAAAAACATATTCGGCCCGTCACCCTGCTCTGGGGGTGAACGCTTTTGATATTTCTAAGGAGAACCGACCCATGGCTGCAACCCCCCGTCCGATGACGGCCGAGGAGAAGAAGGTGATCTTCGCCTCGTCTCTCGGCACTGTGTTCGAGTGGTACGACTTTTACCTGTACGGCTCTTTGGCCGCCATCATTGCCAAGCAGTTCTTTGCAGGCTTGGACGCGGGCTCCGCGTTCATCTTCGCGCTGCTGGCTTTCGCGGCAGGCTTCATCGTGCGTCCGTTCGGCGACATGATCGGCCGCAAGTACACCTTCCTGGTGACCATCCTGATCATGGGTCTGTCGACCTTCATCGTCGGTATCCTGCCCAACTACGCCTCCATCGGCGTGGCAGCGCCGGTGATCCTGATCGTCCTGCGCCTGCTGCAGGGCTTGGCCCTCGGCGGTGAATACGGCGGTGCCGCCACCTACGTGGCCGAGCACGCTCCCGACGGCAAGCGCGGTGCCTACACCGCCTGGATCCAGACCACGGCCACGCTGGGTCTGTTCCTGTCGCTGCTGGTGATCCTGGGCACCCGCACCGCCCTCGGTGAAGCCGTCTTCGCTGACTGGGGCTGGCGCATTCCTTTCCTGGTGTCTATCGCACTGCTTGGCATCTCGGTGTACATCCGCCTGCAGATGAACGAGTCGCCCGCCTTCCAGAAGATGAAGACCGAAGGCAAGACCTCCAAGGCCCCGCTGGCTGAATCGTTCGGCCAATGGAAGAACCTGAAGATCGTGATCCTGGCCCTGGTCGGTCTGACCGCCGGCCAAGCCGTGGTCTGGTACTCGGGCCAGTTCTATGCCCTGTTCTTCCTGACGCAGGCCCTGAAGGTTGACGGCGCCACCGCCAACATCTTGGTTGCCGCTTCGTTGGTGATCGGCACGCCGTTCTTCATCGTGTTCGGTTCGCTGTCCGACAAGATCGGCCGCAAGCCCATCATCCTGGCAGGTTGCCTGCTGGCTGCGCTGACCTACTTCCCGGTCTTCGAAGCCCTGACCAAGGCCGCCAACCCGGACCTGCACGCTGCCCAGCAGAAGAACAAGGTCCTGATGCATGCCGACCCGGCCGAGTGCTCGTTCCAGTTCAACCCGACCGGCACCGTGAAGTTCACCAGCTCTTGCGACATTGCCAAGCAAGTGCTGGCTGCCAACTCGGTGAGTTACGAAAACGCACCTGAACCAGCAGGTACTGCTGCATTCATCGCCATCGGCGAAACCAAGATCCCTGGCTACACCTCCAAGGGCCTGAGCCCTGACGAAGCCAAGGCCAAGGACGCCGAGTTCAAGAAGGCCGTGACCGAAGCCCTGAAGGCTGCTGGCTACCCCGCCAAGGCCGACCCGGCCAAGGTCGACAAGGTCATGATCATCGTGATCCTGAGCTACCTGGTGCTGCTGGTGACCATGGTGTACGGCCCGATCGCCGCCATGCTCGTGGAAATGTTCCCGACCCGCATCCGCTACACCTCCATGTCGCTGCCTTACCATATCGGTAACGGCTGGTTCGGCGGCCTGCTGCCCACCACGGCCTTTGCCATCGTGGCCCAGACCGGCAACATGTACAACGGCCTCTGGTACCCGATCATCATCGCGGCTGCCACCGTGGTGATTGGCGGCCTGTTCGTCAAGGAAACCAAGGACGTGGACATCTACGCCAACGACTGACCGTCTGCGCAACTGCGTGCTGGGCGCCACAAGCGCCCAGCATTCAACAAAAGGCCTTCGGGATCTCGAAGGCTTTTTTTTGAGTGCTTTGTTTTAACCTAGGAGAAACCATTATGTGGAAGATTGCCCTTGCCTTCGTGGCCTTTGCTGCCCTCTCGCTGTTCGTCATTCTGAAGGGTGGCGACAAGGTCGACATGGGCGGTGAGAAGCACGGCGCGGAAGCCGTGCACGCCCCGACTGACCATGCCTCGGCCCCGGCCGCCGCTGCGTCGGCTGCTGCCCCGGCCTCGGCCCCTGCCGAAGCCGCCAGCCAGGCCAAGTGATCCCGGTTGCGCACCCGCGCAACGCAGCAGCCCAGGCGGGTCCGCCTGGGCTGTTTTGTTTTGGGCCGGCCCAGGAACGCCGGGCCGCTGTGGCGCCAGTCCGCGGGGGCAGTCAGCAGCGTGTGTGATGGGCCGGTGGCGGGGCGGGTGGGGCCCCAGGGCGGGGCGTGGTGCGCCCCCCGGCGGCTCAGCGCTTGAAGCGGCCGTCGCTGCCGATGATGGACAGGTCGGTGAAGTCCAGGCCCGAGTGGTCTTCGGGGCTGTAGTTGATCTGGAAGCCACCGATGTCGAACTTGCGCAGGTTCTCCAGCGCCGCCTGCACCCGCTCGCGCGTGGGGCGCGGGCCGGCGCGGCGCAGCGCCTCCACCAGCACGCGCGCGGCGGCGAACCCCTCGACCATGGCCGGGCTGATCTCGTTGAGTCCGCGCGCGCGCGCCAGCTCCTGTGCCTCCTTGACCAGCGGGTGGCTGATGCCGCGCTCGTAGGGGAACACCTGGGACACGATCACGCCGCGCCCCTGTTCGCCCAGGCTCTTGGCAAACCCCAGCGAGGCGTTGTTGGACAGCGTGGCGAGCTGGGCGTTGGAGCCGGCCGCGCGCAGCGCGCGCAGGCCGTCGAGCACGGTGGCACCCGGGCCGATCATCAGCACCGCCTGGGCGTCGGCGCGTGCCACCTGCAGCGCGATGGTCAGGAAGTCGGGCCGGTTGCGCTCGTAGCTGGCCTTGATCACCGGCATCAGCTGGGCCGCCTCCAGGCCCTTGAGCGCGCCCGCCAGGCCGTCGGTGCCGAAGCTGTCGTTCACGTGAATCAGGGCAATGCGTGTCATGCCCATGGAGATCAGGTGGCTGATGGTCTTCTCGGCCTCGCGCTGGTAGGGGGTGCGCACGTTGAAGACGTGCCGGCGCACCGGCTGGTGCAGCACCATGGCGCCGGCCGAGGGCGCGACCAGGGCCACGCCGTACTGGTCGAGCACCGGGATCACGGCCTCGGTGTGGGGCGTGCCGTGGTTCAGGAACAGCGCCACCACCTGGCGCCGCTCGATCAGCTCGCGTGCGTTCTGCGCCGCCAGCGCCGGGTCGAAGCGGTCGTCCAGCGAGATCAGCTCAATCGGCTGGCGGTACAGGCCGCCGCGCGCGTTCACCGCGTCCAGGTAGAGGTGGGCGCCGTCGGTCATCTCCTTGACGCTGGCGCTGGCCGGGCCGCTGAAGCCGGCGGTCTGCCCGATCAGGATCTGGGCCGGGGCGCCGCAGGACGCCAGGGCCAGCCAGGCGGCGCAGTGCCAGGCACGGAGGGTGTTCAGGCCGGGGAAGCGCCGGACGGTCGGGGCAAACTGCATAGGGGTCGGGAAGGGGCGGAACGGCCGCCGCTACAAAGTGTACGCAACTGGCGCGGGCCGCGCCGGCTCAGCGTTCAACGCGATACCCCCACGCTGCGCCGACCGGCACGTGCTGCCTAGAATGTTTGGCCTTCATCCCACCGAACCATCCCGCATGTCCTCCGGCCAGATACGCATCCGTGGCGCCCGCCAGCACAACCTCAAGCACCTCGACCTGGACATCCGCACCGGCGAGCTGACCGTGGTCACCGGGCCGAGCGGCTCGGGCAAGTCCAGCCTGGTGTTCGACACCCTCTACGCCGAGGGCCAGCGCCGCTACGTGGAGACTTTCAGCGCCTATGCGCGCCAGTTCCTGGACCGCATGGACAAGCCGGCGGTGGACCGGGTCGAGGGCGTGCCGCCGGCGATCGCCATCGACCAGACCAACCCGGTGCGCAGCTCGCGCTCCACGGTCGGCAC
>CAZKDU010000116.1:3929-6268 GCA_964551485.1 uncultured Burkholderiaceae bacterium | reverse complement strand
CCGGCAAGGGCGTGGCGGGCCTGGCGCCCGACGGCCTGATCGTCACCACCGGCAGCCAGCAGGCGCTGGACCTGATCGGTAAGACCCTGATCAACCCCGGCGACAAGGTCATCGTCGAGGGCCCGACCTTCCTGGCCACGATCCAGTGCTTCCGCCTGTACGGCGCGCAACTGGTCAGCGCCCCGGTGGACGGGCAGGGCGTGGACACCGACGCGCTGGAGCGGCTGATCGTCGAGCACCGGCCCAAGTTCGTCTACCTGATCCCGACCTTCGGCAACCCCAGCGGCGCGTTGCTGAGCCTGGCGCGCCGGCGCCGCGTGCTCGAGCTGGCGGTGCAGCACGGTGTGGTGGTGGTCGAGGACGATCCCTACGGCGACCTGTACTTCGGCCAGACCGACGGAGATCGGCCGCCCCCCAGCCTGCTGGCGCTCAGCGCTCAGGTGCCGGGCAGCCGCGAGCGCCTGGTGCACTGCGGCTCGCTGAGCAAGGTGCTCAGCCCCGGCTTGCGCGTGGGCTGGATGGTGGCCCCGCCCGAGCTGCTGGCACGCGCCACCATGTGCAAGCAGTTCAGCGACGCCCATACCAGCACCTTTGCCCAGGCCACGGCCGCGCAGTACCTGAAGGCCGGCCGCATGCCCGCCACCCTGGCGCGCGTGCGCCAGGTCTATGCCGAGCGCGCGGCCGCCATGGGCGAGGCGCTGCGGCGCGAGCTGGGTGAGGCCGTGGCTTTCACCCAGCCGCAGGGGGGGCTGTTCTTCTGGGCCCGGCTGACCGGGGCCGGCGGCCGCAGCGCCGACGCCGGGGCCTTTGCCCAGCGCGCCATCGAGCGCCTGGTGGCCTTCGTGCCGGGTGCCCCGTTCTATGCCAGCCAGCCCGACCCCGCCACCCTGCGCCTGAGCTTCGCCACCGCCGACGTGGCCAGGATCCAGGAGGGCGTGGCGCGCCTCGCGCAAGCCCTGTAAGCGCGGCTGCAACGGCCCAGTTCGGGCGACGCAGCAGCAGGTTGCGGTTTCAGTTTCTGGCCAGCCGGCCGATACAGCAATGGACCTGCCGGCCTGGGCCACCTGGCGTGGCCCGTGTCGGTGCTTCGGGGCTTCGCACGGAAGCCGGCGGGTCGCGAACCTTGCCGCTGCGACCGAGGAGCCGCCATGACCACCACCGCCTTTCCTGCCCCGACATCCGCCGCTGTCTCGCGCACGCCGCGGGACGCCATGGGCCGGGCGCACCACCTGCATGCCATCGGCCTGAGCCTGCTGCTGCTGTCCAGCCTGGGCACCCTGCTGGCCTGCCTGCTGGCGACCGCGCCTGGGCACACCAACCTGCTGGCAGGTGTGCTGGCGCTGCAGTGTGGCGCCCTGGCTTTGGGCGCTCGCAGCCTCTACCTGGGGGCGCACCGGGCGGTGGCCAATTTGACCCAGGAGTCGGGCAACACCCGCCGCAGTGCCACCCTGCCGGACCTCTCCATGGCCCCGACCCGACCCGCCCCGGCGCCCGCGGCTGGTCAAGGCGACCGGCCTGACCCGGCCCAGCCAGTGCCGGAACCGGGCCCGCGCATGCTGGTGGTGGACGACGTGGAGGTGAGTGTGCGGCTGCTGGAGGCCCTGCTGAAGAAAGAGGGCTTCCAGGTCGAGACCGCACGCGGCGGCGCCGAAGCGGTGGAAAAAGCCCGGCACACGGCGTACGACGCCATCCTGATGGACATTGACATGCCCGGTATGAACGGCCACGAGGCCACGCGCCAGATCCGTCAGGCCGAGAGCCTGAACCGCGAGACCCCGATCGTGGCCGTGACCGGCTACGACCGCTGGGAAGAAGAGGCGAGCGAGGCCCTGGTGCAGGGCTTCACCGACTTTGTGATCAAACCGGTGCCTCCCATGGAGCTGCGCCGCGTGCTGGCGCGCCTGCGCAGCCGCTCACCCGTGGCCGCCTGATGAGGTCGCCTGAGGTCGCCCGCGGTGGCATCGCGGGCCCGGCCGGACTCAGCTGATGTCGATGTGGTGCAGGCCGTACTGGCCGCGGCGCCGGTCGGCAAAGTAGCAGACCAGGGTTTCCCTGACGGTCTTGAAGGCGATCTCGTCCCAGGGGATGCTGGCCTCGTCGAACAGCCGCGCTTCCAGCGTTTCGTGGCCGGGGTTGAACTGGTCGCTGAGCAGGCGTGCGCGGTAGAACAGGTGGACCTGGCCGACCCGCACCACGTTCATCACGCTGAACAGCTCCTGCATCTCGATGCGCGCGCCGGCCTCCTCGTCGGTTTCACGCGCCGCACCCTGGGCCGTGGTTTCGCCCAATTCCATGAAACCGGCCGGCAGCGTCCACTTGCCCCAGCGCGGCTCGATGTT
>CAZKDU010000116.1:0-3919 GCA_964551485.1 uncultured Burkholderiaceae bacterium | reverse complement strand
TGTTGCGCTTGCACAGCAGCACCTTGTCGCCCCAGTGCGGCACGGTGCCGACCACGTTCAGCGGGTTTTCGTAGTGGATGGTGGTGCAGGCCGGGCACACCGCGCGCTCACGCGTGTCACCGTCGTCCGGCACACGGTAAACCACGGCGCTGCCGCAGTTTTTGCAGTGCTTGAGCGGCTGGTGAAACATCATGGACCGAGTTTACGGGCAAAGGTCGGCGTCCACAGCGGGCAAGGCCCGAGGCGCTGCCAGGGCCGGTGACCGCCGCCGGGCTGAGGCTAGGGTGCCGCCGGCGCCGGCGGGTGTTCGTGATGAGGTGGAACGTGGTGGGCTGGGGCGCTCAGGGGGGCAGCACCTGCACACTGAGCGCGCCCAGGCCATCGATCTCGCCGAGCATCCAGTCACCGGGTTCGACCGCGCCCACGCCCTCGGGGGTGCCGGTGTAGATCAGGTCGCCGGGCTGCAGCGCCCAGGCGGCCGACAGGTGCTCGATGGTCTCGGCCACGCTCCAGATCAGCCGGTCGATTCGGCTGCGCTGGCGCTCCAGACCGTTCACCGCCAGGCGGATGCCGGCCTGGCCCACGTCGCCCGCCAGGGCCGCTGGGGTGATCGGGCCGATCGGGGCGCCCTGGTCGTGCGCCTTGCCGATGCACCAGGGTCGGCCCTGCTTCTTCATGTCGTTCTGCAGGTCGCGCCGGGTCATGTCCAGGCCCACGGCGTAGCCGTAGATGTGGCGTGCCGCGTCGGTCGCGGCGATGCGCTGGCCGCCCAGGCCGATGGCCACCACCAGCTCGACCTCGTGGTGCAGGTTGCGCGTGAGGCTGGGGTAGGGAATGAGCCCGGTCTGGTCGGCCTCCACCGGCACCACAGCGTCGGCGGGCTTGAGGAAGAAGAACGGCGGCTCACGCCCGGTGAACCCCATTTCCTTGGCGTGCTCCTCGTAGTTACGGCCCACGCAATAGACGCGGTGCACCGGGAAGCGTGCGGCCAGACCGCGCACCGGCACGGACACCGGTGCCGGAGGCGTGAAGACGAAGCCCTCTGCCTGGGGCAGTGCGTGGGTCATGGGCGGCCTTTCATCGCTGGGGGCAGAGGGTGGCTGCGGGGGGGGCGACCGGGCTCAGGCTGCGGGCAGCAGCAGTGTGAAGTGCTCGACCACCGGCGGCGCCGCGAAGAACGGGCCGACGATGGCGCGCCACTCGGCGAACAGTGGCGAGCCACGGAAGCCCACGGTGTGGTCTTCCAGGGTGTTCCAGTGGATCTGCAGCACATAGCGCTCGGGCGATTCGATGCCCTTGTGCACGGTGTAGTGGCACATGCCCTGGGCCTGAGCGATCACGCTGGCCAGGCCACGCGCAATGGCGGCCTCGAACGCGGCCTGCTGGCCCGGGTGGATATGGAAATCGGCGATTTCGAGAATCATGGTGTCTGGGGCGAAGCTGTGGTTTTTCAGATTATCCTGTGGGCATGACGCTGTATAAGCATTTTCGTGGCACGCGCCCGGCGCGCTTGGGTGTTCGGGTCTGATGCCATCCAGCCACGGGTTGTTGTCTCCTGAACCTGCGCCCTCGGCCTGGCTGTGGCCCGACTGGCCTGTGCCCCGGGGCGTGCAGGCGCTGTGCAGCACGCGCACCGGCGGTGTGTCTGCCGCACCCTGGGACAGCCTGAACCTGGGGGTGCACGTGGGTGATGCGCCTGTGGCCGTGGCCCGCAACCGGGCGCACCTGCAGCAGGCCCTGGCGGGTGCCACACCGGTGTACCTGCACCAGGTCCATGGCCGGGCCGTGGTGCGGCTGTGTGCGGACGCGCTGCCCCCTGATGACCACCCCCAGGCCGACGCCGCCGTGACCACCGAGGCCGGCCTGGCCTGCACCATCCAGGTGGCCGACTGCCTGCCCGTGCTCCTGTGTGCCGGGGACGGCACGGTGGTCGGTGCGGCGCACGCGGGCTGGCGTGGCCTGGCCGCAGGGGTGCTGGAGGCCACGCTCGTGGCCATGGCCGAGGCCACGGGGCGGCCATTGGCGGCGCTGGCCGCCTCAGGGCTGGCCTGGCTCGGACCCTGCATCGGCCCGAGTGCCTTCGAGGTCGGGCCCGAGGTCAAGGCGGCGTTCGAGGCCCACGACCCGGCCGCAGCGGCCTGCTTCGTGCCCGCGCCCGCTGCCGGTAAATGGCGGGCCGACCTGGCCGGCCTGGCACGCCAGCGGCTGCGTGCCCTGGGCCTGGGTGCGGTCTATGGCAACGACGGAGGGGAGGGCTGGTGCACCGTGTCCAACCCCTCACGCTTCTTTTCGCACCGGCGCGACAGCGCCCGGCTCGGCGCCAGCGGGCGCCTGGCCGCCTGCATCTGGCGCACTTGATTCAGACGCATGCGCCGTCTCATGCCCACGGATTCCCACCCCCTGTGCCGCCGCCGGTTCCAAGGCCGGTGCCTGGTGCTCGGCCGCCTCGCGGGCGCGGCGCGCACGGCGCCGGGCGGGCGTGCCCAGCAGGTAGACCACCAGGGCCACCGGCAGCATGCCATAGAGCACGAAGGTGATCAGCGCGCCCAGCAGGGTGCCGGTGCTGTGGGTGGCTTCGGCCACGGCCATCATGAGGGCCACATAAATCCAGGCGATTGCAACGAGGTACATGCGGTGATTGTCACTGCCTGTCAGCGGCGCGTAGGCAATGCTGCCGCATACTAGGGTTTCCACTTAGATCAATAACGTCACGAGGAGACAAACGTGAACATCTCATCCATCTGGCCCGAAGGAAGCGAGCAGTTTCAGAAGCTCCTGGGTGACAGCTGGGGCAAGGCCATGGCCGCGTTCCAGCACCTGGACATGGGCGGCATGCCCACCGCCGGGGCCACCACAGCGCCGCTGAATTTTTCTCAGACCAAGCTGCAGGCGCTGCAACAGCAGTACTTGAAGGAGGCCACCGAGCTCTGGAACGGTGGCCTGCAGGCCGCCCCCAAGCTGGCTGACCGCCGCTTTGCCGGCGAGGCCTGGAGCAGCAACCCCATGGCGGCCTTCAGCGCCGCGGCCTACCTGCTCAATGCGCGCACCCTGATGGGCCTGGCCGACGCGGTCGAGGCCGATGCCAAGACGCAGGCACGCATCCGCTTCGCGGTCGAACAATGGATGGCCGCCGCCGCCCCCAGCAACTTCCTGGCACTCAACGCCGACGCGCAGAAGAAGGCCATCGAGACCAAGGGCGAGAGCATTGCCAAGGGCGTGCAGAACCTGCTGCACGACATCCGTCAGGGCCATGTGTCGATGACCGACGAAAGCCTGTTCGAGGTGGGCAAGAACGTCGCCACCACCGAGGGCGCGGTGGTGTTCGAGAACGAGCTGTTCCAGCTCATCGAGTACAAGCCGCTCACGGCCAAGGTGTACGAACGGCCGTTTCTGCTGATCCCGCCGTGCATCAACAAGTTCTACATCCTGGACCTGCAGCCCGAGAACTCGCTGATCCGCTACGACGTGAGCCAGGGCCACCGCACCTTCGTGGTGAGCTGGCGCAACCCTGATGCCTCGCTGTCCCACGTGACCTGGGACGACTACATCGAGAAGGCCGCGATCAAGGCCATCGAGGTAGCGCAGGAGCTGGGCCAGTCCAAACAGATCAACGCCCTGGGCTTCTGCGTGGGCGGCACCATCCTGTGCAACGCGCTGGCCGTGCTGGCCGCGCGCGGTGAGAAGCCGGTGGCCAGCGCCACCTTCCTGACCACCTTGCTCGACTTCACCGACACCGGCGTGCTTGATGTGTTCATCGACGAGAACATGGTCAAGTTCCGCGAGATGCAGCTTGGCAAGGGCGGCCTGCTCAAGGGCCAGGACCTGGCCTCCACCTTCAGCTTCCTGCGCCCGAACGACCTGGTCTGGAACTACGTGGTGGGCAACTACCTCAAGGGCGAAACCCCGCCGCCCTTCGACC
>CAZKDU010000115.1:0-6276 GCA_964551485.1 uncultured Burkholderiaceae bacterium | reverse complement strand
CGGGGCTCACGCCGAAGACCTCGGCCGCGGTGGCGCGGTGCACGTCCATGCCCTCGTGGAAGGCCTTGAGCAGGGCCTCGTCGCTGCTCAGGTGGGCCATGATGCGCAGCTCGATCTGCGAGTAGTCGGCGCTGGCGATCAGGTGGCCGGGCGCGGCCACGAAGGCCTCGCGCACGCGCCGGCCCTCGGGCGTGCGGATCGGGATGTTCTGCAGGTTGGGGTCGTTACTGGCCAGGCGCCCGGTCACGGCCACGGCCTGGGCGTAGTGGGTGTGCACGCGGCCGGTGCGCGGGTGGGCCATCTGCGCCAGCTTGTCGGTGTAGGTGCCCTTGAGCTTGACCAGGCTGCGGTGCTCGAGGATGGTGGCCGGCAGCGGGTAGTCCTCGGCCAGCTTTTCCAGC
Organism: uncultured Burkholderiaceae bacterium; assembly: GCA_964551485.1. GTDB lineage: Bacteria > Pseudomonadota > Gammaproteobacteria > Burkholderiales > Burkholderiaceae_C > CAZKDU01. Next base: position 5,875 of record CAZKDU010000115.1, on the reverse strand, counting down.
ACCTCCACGTCGGTGCTGGGCGCGCCGGTGGCGGTCTTCTTGACCACCGGGAGGCCGAGCTTGGTGAAGAAGATCTCGCCGATCTGCTTGGGGCTGCTCAGGTTGAAGGGCTGGCCGGCGATCTCGTGTGCCTTCTGCTCGAGATGCACGATGCGCTGGCCCAGCTCGTGGCTCTGCGCGGCCAGGGTGGGCGCGTCGATGCGCACGCCGTTGCGCTCGATCCGGTACAGGGTCTCGGAGCTGGCCATCTCCAGCTCGTAGATGAAGCGCAGGCGCGCGTCGGCCAGCAGGCGCGGCCACAGCACGCGGTGCACGTCCAGGGTCTGGTCGGAGTCCTCGCACGAGTACTCGGCGGCACGCTCCACCGCCACCTGGCTGAACGGGATCTGGTGCGCGCCCTTGCCGCACAGGTCTTCGTAGGCGATGCCGCTGCGGCCCAGGTGGCGCTCGGCCAGGCTGGCCAGGCCATGCGGCTTGTGCACCTCCAGCACATAGCTCTGCAGCATGGTGTCGTGCTGGTAGCCCTGCACCTCGATGCCGTGGTTGGCGAACACATGGCGGTCGTACTTGATGTGTTGGCCGAGCTTCTTGCAGGCCGGGTCTTCGAGCCAGGGCCTGAGGCGCTCCAGCACCGCCTCCAGCGGCAGCTGCTCGGGCGCGTCGGGGCCGGTGTGGGCCAGCGGCACATAGGCGGCCTCGCCCGGCTGCACGCTGAAGGAAATGCCGACGATCTGCGCCACCATCTCGTCGAGCGAGGTGGTCTCGGTGTCCAGCGCCACCAGCTCGGCGGCCTGCAGCCGCGCCAGCCAGCGATCCAGTGCCGGCCAGTCGAGCACGGTTTCGTAGGCCACCTGGCTCGATGGCGCCGGCGCGGCCGGGGCCTCGTCGAACAGGCCGAGGGTGCCGCCCGGGGCCGGCGCAGCGGCGGGGGCGGGGGCCGGGACGGGCGCCTCCAGGGCCTTGGCCAGGCCCTTGAAGCCGTATTGCTCGTAGAAGGTCTTGAGCGGCGCGGTCTGCGGCTCGCCGAAGGCCAGCGCGTCCAGCACCGGCAGGCCCGGCACCATAGGGGCCAGGTCGCAGTCGGTCTTGATGGTCAGCAGCACCCGGCCCTGGGGCAGCCAGTCGAGCGCGCGGCGCAGGTTCTCGCCGGCCACGCCCTTGACCTCAGCGGCGCGCGCCATCAGCGCGTCCAGCGAGCCGTACTCGGCCAGCCACTTGGCGGCGGTCTTGGGGCCGACCTTCTCGACACCTGGCACGTTGTCCACGGCGTCGCCGACCAGGGCCTGGTAGTCGACCATGAGCGTGGGCGGCACACCGAACTCGGCGGTCACGCCGGCCACGTCGCGGGTCTTGCCGTTCATGGTGTCGATGATGGTGATGCGCTCGTCCACCAGCTGGCTCAGGTCCTTGTCGCCGCTGGAGACGATGACACGCAGGCCCTGGCCGGCGGCGGTGCGCGCCAGCGTGCCGATCACGTCGTCGGCCTCGACCCCAGGCACGTCGAGCACGGTCCAGCCGAGCAGGCGCACCACCTCGTGGATGGGCGCGATCTGGCTGCGCAGGTCGTCGGGCATGGGCGAGCGGTTGGCCTTGTAGGCCGGGTACAGGGCGTCGCGGAAGGTCGGGCCGCTGGCGTCGAACACGCAGGCGGCGTAGGCGGCCGGCACCTCCTTGCGCAGGCTCTGCAGCATGTTGACCATGCCGCGGATGGCGCCGGTGGCCGGGCTGGCCGGGTCGCCGGGCACGGCGCGCAGGTCGGGCATGGCGTGGAAGGCGCGGTACAGGTAGCTGGAGCCATCCACCAGCAGCAGGGTGGGCACGGCAGGCGGCGGCGCGGCCGCGTCAAGGGGGGTGTCGCTCATGCCCGCATTGTGCCGGGCTGTGCGGGGCGCGGGCGCCCAGGCCCGCACCCTGGCACCCGGCCGCTCCGCCCCCATCGAGCACCTACAATTGCGGCATGCGCACCTGGATCCCGCCTGTTGTCCTGTCTGCCCTGTCGGTGCTGGCACCGGCCCAGGGTGCCACGCCCTCCCCGCCGCCCGAGAGCGGGGGCCAGCGCGTCGAGCGCATCCAGGTCGAGGACACGGACACGCGCATCAACGAGGTGCGCTACGGCGGTCGCACCCAGAGCATCACGGTGCAGCCCAAGAACTCTGCCCTGCCCGAGTACGAGGTGCTGCCCGGCGACGCCACACGCAGCCGCGCCACCGGGCGCGACGACGGCGCCGTGCCCCCCAACCAGCGCGTCTGGAACGTTTTCAAATTCTGAGCCATGGCTGTCTACACCGAGGTCTCCTTCGACGAGGCAAGTGAATTCCTGCGCCCCCTGAACCTGGGCGAGCTGCGCTCGCTGCAAGGCTGCGCCGGCGGCATCGAGAACACCAACTACTTCGTCAGCACCAGCCAGGGCGAGTACGTGCTGACGCTGTTCGAGCGCCTGACCTCCGAGCAGCTGCCGTTCTACCTGTACCTGATGCAGCACCTGGCACAGCGTGGCATTCCGGTGCCCGAGCCGCACGCCATTCCGGCCGACGCCAGCGGCACGCTGCAGGCGCGGCGCGGCGAGATCCTGCACCACCTCAAGGGCAAGCCCGCCGCCGTGGTCGACCGCCTGCGCGGGCGCAGCGAGCTGCGCCCCGGCGCGCACCACTGCGCGGCTGTGGGCGGCATGCTGGCACGCATGCACCTGGCCGGGCGCGACTACCCGCGCAGCCAGCCCAACCTGCGTGGCCTGGCCTGGTGGAACGAGACCGTGCCGGTGGTGCGGCCCTTCCTCGATGACGCACAGACGCAGCTGATCCAGGCCGAGCTGGCCTACCAGAACCACGTGGCCGCTTCGGCCGCCTGCGCGGCGCTGCCGCGCGGGCCGATCCACGCCGACCTGTTCCGCGACAACGTGATGTTCGACGACCAAGGTGGCGAGGCCCAGCTCAGCGGCTTCTTCGACTTCTACTTCGCCGGCGTCGACAGCTGGCTGTTCGACGTGGCGGTGTGCCTGAACGACTGGTGCATCGACCTGGCCACGGGCAGCGGCGACCCGGTGCGCAGCCAGGCCTTCCTGGCCGCCTACAACGCAGTGCGCCCGCTGACCGCGCCCGAGCGCCAGCTGCTGCCAGCCATGCTGCGCGCCGGCGCCCTGCGCTTCTGGCTCTCGCGCCTGTGGGACCTGCACCTGCCGCGCGAAGCCGCCATGCTGCAGGCGCACGACCCCACGCACTTCGAGCGCGTGCTGCGCGAGCGCGTGGCCCAGGCCGACCCGGCACAGGCGCTCTGCGCATGAAGCTGAACCTGGTGCCCGCGCGTCAGGGCCTGCTCTGGGTGCGTCAGGGCGTGCGCGCCTTCTTCCGCCAGCCGCTGGCGCTGTCGGGCCTGTTCTTCCTGTTCATCGCCATCATGTCGCTGGCCTCGCTGGTGCCGCTGCTGGGCAGTGCCCTGGCGCTGGGCCTGCTGCCGGCGGCCACGCTGGGCCTGATGGCCGCCACCGAAGAGGCCGAGCGCGGCCGCTTCCCCATGCCGACGGTGCTGGTCAGCGCCTTCCGCGCCGGCCGTCAGCGCCTGCGTGCCATGCTGGTGCTGGGCGCGCTCTACGCGCTGGGCTTCCTGCTGGTCATGGGCGTGTCGGCCCTGTGCGACGGCGGGCAGTTCGCCCGCCTGTACCTGGTGGGCGGCACCATCACGCGCGAGATGGTGCTGGCGCCCGACTTCCAGCTCGCCATGTGGGTGGCCATGGGCCTGTACCTGCCGCTGTCGCTGCTGTTCTGGCACGCGCCGGCGCTGGTGCACTGGCATGGCGTGCCGCCGCTCAAAAGCCTGTTCTTCAGCGCCGTGGCCTGCCTGCGCAATGTCTGGGCCTTCACGCTCTACGGCCTGGGCTGGCTCGCGGTGTTCCTGCTGGGCAGCGTGGCGGTGAGCACCGTGGGTGGCCTGCTCGGCAGCCCAGAACTTGCCGCCGCGGCCCTGGTGCCCAGCGCCCTGCTGCTGGTGGCCATGTTCTTCACCTCGATCTATTTCACCTTCCGCGACTGCTTCGTCACGGACGAGGGCACGCCCCCGGCCTGAACGCCGGCCCACCCATGGCGCTGCCGCGGGTGATCGGGGTCATCGCCAGCGTGCCCCCTGCGGCCCCCACGCCGCATCGACCCGCCCGTTCGGCCCCCCCGCGGTCCGGCATGCGCACCCGGCCCGCCCCTCAGTTTGCCTTGGCCTTGTAGGCGGCGATGGCGCGCGCCAGGTCGCTGTACTCTTCGCAGGTGGTGTTGCCGCACAGGCGCTGCAGCGCGGCCAGGTGCTTCTCGGCCTCGGCCGGCTGCTGGTTCATGAGGTAGGCCTCGCCGATGTACTCGTGCGCGCCGCGGTGCCCGGGGTCCAGGCGCAGCGCGGTGCGGTAGTGCTCGAAAGCCTTGGCCAGGTCGGGCGGGGTGCGTTTGCGGTAGGTGTAGCCCAGCAGGTTGTGCACGTCGGCGTTGCGCGGCTCCTCGCGCGCGGCCTGGCCCAGCTCGGTCAGGGCTTTGCCCCAGTCCTTGGCAGCGATGGCCTGGCGCGCGTTGGCCAGGCGGTCTTCGGCAGGGCTGGAAAACGTGTCGGCGGCCTGCGCTAGCGGCGCGAGCAGGGCCAGCACCAACATGCGGGCTTTCATCATGGGCATCTCCTTGGGCACAGCCCTCATTGTGCTCTGGATGCGCGACAAAGGCGCCCCGAAGGCGCGGCACGCCGTGGCCACGTCCTCACCCGGGCGCAGCGCGGGGCCGCGCACCGGAGCCTCTCAGACCGGGGTGAGCTTGGCGACGCCGAGTGCCAGCCACTTGACGCCGTGGCGCGGGAAGTTGACCTGCGCGCGCGCATCCTCGCCCGCGCCCTCGACCGCGAGCACCGTGCCCTCGCCAAACTTGGTGTGGAACACCTGCAGGCTGGCGCGCACCCAGGCGTTGGGGCCGGCGGGCGCGCTCTTCTGCGGCGGCACAGGCGGGCTGGCAAACCGCTCGCCGCCCCCGGACGATGAAGAAAATCCGCCCCCAGCCCTTGCCCCGTATGTGCTTCTTGCTCCTGAAAAAGGAGCAGAGCCGAGACCACCACCGAAATTCGGCAGGCGCGGCGTGAGCCACTTGAGCGCGTCCTCGGGCAGCTCGTCGAGGAAGCGGCTGCGCACGTTGTAGCGGGTCTGGCCATGCAGCAGCCGGGTCTGCGAGTGCGTGAGGTACAGGCGCTGACGCGCGCGCGTGATGGCCACGTACATCAGGCGGCGCTCTTCTTCCAGGCCCTCGCGGTCGCTCAGTGAGTTCTCGTGCGGGAACAGGCCTTCTTCGAGCCCGGTGATGAAGACGCCGTCGAACTCCAGGCCCTTGGCGGCGTGCACGGTCATGAGCTGCACCGCGTCCTGCCCGGCCTGGGCCTGGTTGTCGCCGGACTCCAGCGCGGCGTGGGTCAGGAAGGCGGCCAGCGGGCTCAGGGTCTCGCCGGTGTCGGCGTCGGGCGCCAGCGCCAGGGCCTCGTCGAGCAGCGGCCGCGCCGGGTCCAGGCCCTGGCTGGCCGGCGACTGCGTGAGCCGCGGCGCCTGCTCGTCCAGCGGCAGGGCCACGGCGTCGCGGCCGAAGCCCTCCTGCGTGACAAAGCTCTCGGCGGCGTTGACCAGCTCTTCCAGGTTCTCGATGCGGTCGGCGCCCTCGCGATCGGCGCGGTAGTGCTCGATCAGGCCGCTGTGGTCCAGCACCAGCTCGATGATCTCGCGCAGGGTGCAGCCCTGGGTCTGCTCCCGCAGCACGTCAATCTTGGCGCCAAAGGCCGTGATGTTGGCACCGGCCTTGCCGCTGACCGCGCCCTCGGCGTCGCGCAGCGCGCCGCCGGCGGCGCGCGCGGCGTCCTGCAGCTGCTCGATGCT
>CAZKDU010000114.1:0-6315 GCA_964551485.1 uncultured Burkholderiaceae bacterium | reverse complement strand
CCCGCGGTGCGCGACGGCGAGCTGCACGAGATCAAGTCGGCCGACATCCTGCAGCCCGGCCCGGCCGCGCTGACCGACGGTGTGGCGCAGCTGCACCGCATCGTCATGGACTGGGCGCAGCGCCATGCCTGAGCTGCGCCACCTGCCCCTGGCCGGCGTGGCGCGCGCCGAGCTGATCCTGGGCGGCCAGAAGAGCGGCAAGTCGCGCCGCGCCGAAGACCTGGCCCAGGCCTGGCTCGCGCGCTCGCCCACGCACCGTGCGCGGCTGCTGGCCCCGGCCCAGGCCCCCGACGCCGCGATGCGCGCGCGCCGCGAGCGCCCCCAGCGCGACCGCGCCGAGCGCGTGCCCGGCCGGGGCACGCTCGAGGTGGCTGAGCCGCTGGGCGAGGCGGTGCGTGCCCACAGCCGCCCCGACACCCTGCTGGTGGTGGACTGCCTGACGCTCTGGCTGACCCAGCTGCGCATGCCCCACGCCCCGGCGGCCGGGGCCGGTCCGGGCCATGGCTGGGGCCAGCCGGACGATCCACGCTTCATGCCCAATGAGCCGCCAGCCCTTGACGATGCTCATCACATTGCTCTCTTTTTAGGAGCGATTGAGACCGCGCCCGGCCCCCTGGTGCTGGTCGGCAACGAGATCGGCTTGGGTGTGATCCCGCTCGGGCGCGAAGTGCGTGCCTTTGTCGACGCGCTCGGCCGCCTGAACCAGGACGTGGCCCGGCGCTGCACCCGTGTGACCCTGATGGCCGCCGGCCTGCCCCTGACCCTCAAGGACGACCCCCATGCGTGAACCTCCCCAACCCCCGATGGCCCTGGCCTGGCCCGCTGCCATGGTCCACCCGCTGGCCCGTCGGGCGCCGCGGTGGCTGCTGGTGCTGGCCGCCGGCCTGGCCCTGCTGGCTGGCACCCCGGCGCGCGCCCTGCAGCTCACCGACGACCGCGGCGTGCTGGTGCAGCTGCCGGCAGCGCCGCAGCGCATCGTCAGCCTGCTGCCCTCGCTCACCGAGAGCGTGTGTGAGCTTGGCGCCTGCGCCCGCCTGGTGGGGGTGGACCGCTATTCCAACTGGCCGGCCCCGGTGCGTGCGCTGCCCCAGGTCGGCGGCGGCCTGGACCCGAACCTGGAGGCCGTGCTCGCGCTCAAGCCCGACGTGGTGTTGCTGGCCACGGCCTCGCGTGCCAGTGCCCGGCTCGAGGCCCTGGGCCTGAAGGTGGTGGCGCTCGAACCCAAGACCCACGCCGACGTGCGGCGCGTGCTGACCAGGCTCGGCGAACTGCTGGAGGTACCCGACGCGCTGCGTGTCTGGCGCGTGATCGACGCCGGCGTGGCCGCGGCCGCGCAGTCGCTGTCGCCCGAGCTGCGCAAGACGCGGGTGTACTTCGAGGTCAACCGCGCGCCCTACGGCGCCGGCACCTCGTCTTTCATCGGCGAGACGCTGACGCGCCTGGGCGTGCAGAACATCGTGCCGCCCGAGCTCGGGCCGTTCCCCAAGCTCAACCCGGAGTTCGTGGTGCGCGCCAACCCCGACCTGATCATGGTCGGCGACCGCAACTTCCAGGGCATGACCCAGCGCCCCGGCTGGGACCGCATCCGCGCCGTGCGCGAGCAGCGCCTGTGTGTGTTCCCGCTCGAGCAGTCCGACGTGCTGGTGCGTCCCGGCCCGCGCATGGCCGAGGCCGCGCGCATCATGGCGCGCTGCCTGCTCGACAAGGGCCTGGCCAAACCCGCCGGGGGGGCGCCATGAGCGCCGCTGCTGTGCTGCGGGCCCCATGGCCGCAGGCCGGGGAGGGCGCATGACCCTGACCCAGACGTCCTCTTCCACCCCGGTGCTGCCGCACCCGGTGGCCCCGGCGCCGGGTGCGCGGGGGCGCTGGCTGGCCCTGGGCCTGCTGCTGCTCTCGCTGGCCCTGCTGGCCGTGGGCGCGGGCGTGGGCAGCACCGGCATGCAGAGCGTGCTCAACGCCTGGGACGACCCGCTGGCGCGCCAAATCGTCATGGAGATCCGGCTGCCGCGCAGCCTCGGCGCCTGGCTCGCCGGGGCCCTGCTGGCGCTGGCCGGGGCCGTGGCGCAGGGCCTGTTTCGCAACCCGCTGGCCGATCCCTATCTGCTGGGCAGCGCCTCGGGCGCCTCGCTCGGCGTGGCCCTGGCCCTGGTGCTCTGGGGCAGCCCGGCCGCGGCCACGCCCTGGCTGGTGCGCCTGGGCCTGACCGGCGCTGCCTTCGCCGGCGCCATGGCTGGCGTGCTGCTCACGCTGCTGCTGGCCCAGGGCGTGCAGCACACGCTGCGCCTGCTGCTGGCCGGCGTGATCGTGGGCTACGTGCTGGGTGCGCTCAAGGACCTGATCGGCCTGGCCGTGCCCGAGATCCTCTCGGCCATGCAGGCCTTCAACCTCGGCAGCACCGGCTTCGTCGGCTGGAACGCCTGCCTGATCATGGGCACCGTGCTCGCCCTGGGCCTGGCCGCGGCCGTGAGCCTGGCGCGTGTGCTCGATGGCCTGACCCTGGGCGAGGCCACGGCGCAGAGCCTGGGCCTCAAGCTGGCGCCGCTGCGCGCCCTGCTGGTCGGCGTGCTGGCCCTGGCCACCGGCAGCGCCGTGGCCCAGACCGGGCTGATCGCCTTCGTCGGCCTGGCCGCGCCGCACCTGGCGCGCTCGCTGGTCAAGACCACCCACGGCCGCCTGCTCGGCCTGGCCAGCCTGATGGGCGGCGCGCTGCTGCTGGCCGCCGACATCCTGGCGCGCTGGGTCATCGCGCCGCAGGAGCTGCCGGTCGGCGTGCTCACCGCGGTGCTGGGCGGCAGCTACCTGCTCTGGCTCATGCACCGGCGCACGCGCGGGGGGGGGCTGTGAACCCGGCGCGCATGGCCGCGCTGGCCACCCCGGCGCCCGACGAGTGCCGCGGCGCCCCGGCCCTGGCGGCCCAGGGCCTGAGCGTGCGGCTCGGCCCCTGCGAGGTGCTGCACGGCCTGGACCTGCGGCTGGCGCGCGGGCGCTGGACCAGCATCGTCGGCCCCAACGGCGCTGGCAAGTCGACCCTGCTCAAGGCCCTGGCCGGGCTGCTGCCGGCCGGCGGCGAGCGCTGGCTGTGTGGCCGCCCGCTGGCCGACTGGCCGGCGCGCGAGCGCGCGCGCCAGATGGCCTGGCTCGGCCAGAACGAGGCCACGGCCGACGACCTCACCGTGTACGACGTGGCCATGCTCGGCCGCCTGCCGCACCAGCCCTGGCTGGCCGCGCCCAGCCCGGCCGACCATGCGGCGGTGGAGCAGGCGCTGCGCAGCACCCAGGCCTGGGACTGGCGCGCCCGCGCGCTCGGCCAGCTGTCGGGCGGCGAGCGCCAGCGTGTGCTGCTGGCGCGCGCGCTGGCGGTGCAGGCCGACGTGCTGCTGATGGACGAGCCGCTGGCCAACCTCGACCCGCCGCACCAGGCCGACTGGATGCGCCTGGTGCGCGCCCTGGTGGCGCACGGCCACACCGTGGTCAGCGTGCTGCACGAGCTGTCGATCGCGCTGCAGGCCGACGAGCTGCTGGTGCTGGCGCGCGGCCGCGTGGCCCACCACGGCGCCTGCGGCGACGCCGCCACACACACCGCCCTGAGCCAGGTGTTCGATAACCAAATCAGCGTCCAGCCCTTGTCGGGTCAATGGGTGGCGCTCCCAAAACTGTAGCATTCACGGTCCAGCCGAGTCACCACCATGCAGATCGAAACCCCACCCGCGAGCAAGCCCTATGAGAAACCCGAGGGCGAGCGCCGCGGCATCGTGCTCGTGAACACCGGCGACGGCAAGGGCAAGAGCACGGCCGCCTTCGGGCTGGCCCTGCGCGCCCATGGCCGCGGCAAGCCGGTCAAGATCTACCAGTTCATGAAGGTGCCGAGCGCGCGCTTCGGCGAGCACCGGATGTTCGAGCAGATTGGCTTGCCCATCGAGGGCCTGGGCGACGGGTTCTCCTGGAAGAGCCAGGACCTCGAGCACTCGGCCCAGCTCGCCCGCGACGGCTGGCAGCGGGCGAAGGCCACCATCCTCTCGGGCGAACACTTCCTGGTGGTGCTCGACGAAATCACCTACCCGCTGATCTACGGCTGGCTGCCGCTGGACGACGTGCTGGCCACGCTGCGCGAGCGGCCGAAGCAGGTGCACGTCTGCCTGACCGGGCGGCGCTGCCCGCCGGAGATCATCGAACTCGCCGACACCGTGACCGAGATGACCAAGGTCAAGCACGCCTTCAACGCCGGCATCCCGGCGCAGCGCGGCATCGAGGACTGAGGCCATGGGCAGCGACGCCTTCAGCGCCGCCGAGGCCGCGGCGGTCTACCGCGCCATCGCCGAGCGGCGCGACATGCGGCACTTCGACCCGCAGGGCCGGGTCGCGCCCGAGGTGCTGGCGCGGCTGCTGCAGGCCGCCCACCTCGGGCCCAGCGTCGGCTTCATGCAGCCCTGGCGCTTTCTGCGCCTCACCGAGCCGGCGCTGCGCGCGCAGGTGCAAGACCTGGTGGAGGCCGAGCGTGTGGCCACGGCGCGGGCGCTCGGCCAGCGCGAGGACGAGTTCATGGCCCTCAAGGTGCACGGCGTGCGCGAGGCGGCCGAGCTGCTGGTGGTGGCGCTGGCCGAGGGGCGCGAGGCCCATGTGTTCGGCCGCCGCACCCTGCCGCAGATGGACCTGGCCTCCACCGCCTGCGCCATCCAGAACCTGTGGCTGGCCGCACGCGCCGAAGGCCTGGGCCTGGGCTGGGTCTCGCTGTTCGAGCCGGCCGCGCTGGCGCGGCTGCTGGGCCTGCCCGAGGGCGCCGAGCCGGTGGCGCTGCTGTGCCTGGGGCCGGTGCAGCGCTTCTACACCGAGCCCATGCTGCAGCAGCAGGGCTGGGCCCGGCGCGCGCCGCTGACCGGCCTGGTGTTCGACAACCGCTGGGGCCAGCCGGCTCAGGGCCTGGCCCTGGACCCGCCGGCGCCGGCCAGCGAGGGGGGCCATGTTCAGCCTCGCGACTGACTGGCCGCTGGCCCTGGGCCTGGCCGGCCTGCTGGCCGCGGTGCTGGCGGCCCTGGCCACCGACGCCTGCCTGGGCGAGCCGCCGACCGTGCTGCACCCGGTGGTCTGGATCGGCCGCTACCTCGGCACCGTGGGCCGCTGGGTGGCGCCGCTGACGCCGCCCCGCCCGGGCGACGCGGTGCCGCCGCCGCTGCACCTGCCGCCGGCCTGGGCCGCGCGCCACTACCTGCTGGGCGTGCTGGCCTGGTGCCTGGGCGCGGCGGTGGTGTTCGGGCTGGCGCTGGCGCTGCAGCAGGCCCTGCTGGCCCTGCCGTCCCCCGCGCTGGCGGTGCTGCTGCTGGGCCTGGCGCTCAAGCCGCTGCTGGCCTGGGCCCTGCTGCGCGACGAGGTGGCCGCGGTCGAGGCCGCGCTGGGCCGCTCGCTCGGGGCCGGGCGCGAGCGCCTGGCCTGGCTGGTCAGCCGCGACACCACCGCCCTGAGCGCCACCGAGGTGCGCGAGAGCGCCATCGAGTCCCTGGCCGAGAACCTCAACGACTCGGTAGTGGCGCCGCTGTTCTGGTTCGCCGTGGCCGGCCTGCCCGGCGCCGCGCTGTACCGCTTTGCCAACACCGCCGACGCCATGTGGGGCTACCGCGGCTGGCGCCGCGACGTCAACGGCTGGTCGCACTGGGAGTGGGCCGGCAAGTGGGCGGCGCGCGCCGACGACGTGCTGTCCTGGCTGCCGGCGCGGCTCACCGCGCTGCTGCTGGCCCTGGTGGCCAGCCCGCGCGGCCTGGGCTGGCTGGTGCGGCTGCCGGCCGAGGCCGTGCGCACCCCGTCGCCCAACAGCGGCTGGCCCATGGCCGCGCTGGCGCTGGCGCTGGGCCTGCGGCTGGGCAAGCCTGGCTGCTACGTGCTGCACGCGGCCGGTCGGGCGCCCGCTGCGGCCGACACCGCCCAGGCCCTGGCCTTGGCAAGGAATGTGGTGCTGGCCCTTGCCGTTCCTTGCCTGGTTGCTCTTTTTTTCATAGCGTTGTGGTGGGCATGACGGCCGGCACCGTGCACGGCGGACCGGACGCCCTGGGGGTGCCGCGCTGGGACTTCTCGACCAACAGCAACGCCTGCGGGCCGTGCCCCACGGCCCTGGCGGCGCTGCGTGCGGCGCCGCGCGAGACCTACCCCGACCCCGGCTACCACGCCCTGCGCGAGCGCCTGGCGGCCTGGCACGGCGTGCCCGTGGCGCGGGTGCTGCTGGCCGGCAGTGCCAGCGAGTTCATGCAGCGCCTGAGCGCGGCCCTGGCCCAGGCCGGGGCGCGCAGCGCCTGGTGGCCCGAGCCCGGTTACGGCGACTACGCGCGC
>CAZKDU010000113.1:0-6334 GCA_964551485.1 uncultured Burkholderiaceae bacterium | reverse complement strand
CCCGAGGGCCTGATGCTGGCCGCCTTCGCCGTGCGCGAGGATCCGCGCGACGCGCTGATCGCGCTCGGCCGCATCGCGCGCATCGCCGACCTGCCGCGGGGGGCGACGGTGGCCACGGTGGCGCTGCGCCGCAAGGCGCTGCTGCTGCACCTCAGGCCCGACCTGAAGATCGTGCCGGTGCGCGGCAACGTCGACACCCGCCTGCGCAAGCTCGACGAGGGCCAGTACGACGCCATCGTGCTGGCCGCCGCCGGCCTCACGCGCCTGGGCCTGGGCGCGCGCATCCGCGAGTGCTTCGCGCCCGGCGCCATGTTGCCGGCCGCCGGCCAGGGGGCGCTGGGCATCGAGGTGCGCGCCGACCGGCAGGACCTGATCGAGGCCCTGGCCCCGCTCGCGCACCGCCCGACCTGGCTGGCCGTGGCGGCCGAGCGTGCCGTCAGCCGCGCCATGGGCGGCAGCTGCTCCATGCCGCTGGCGGCTCACGCCATCCTGGACGGCGACCAGCTGGTGCTGCGCGCTGCCTGGGGCGACCCCGAGGCCGGCGGCCCGCTGCTGCACGCCGGCACCGAAGGCCGTGTGGCCAGCCTGGACGACGCCGCGCGCCTGGGCGAGCAGGCCGCTGCCACGCTGCGCGCCCAGGGCGCGCACTGACGCCCGCCATGCCGCGCGTGGTGGTCACCCGCCCGGCGCCGCAGGCCCAGCAGTGGGCCGAGGCGCTGCGCACGCGGGGCCTGGACGCCCTGGCCCTGCCCCTGATCGAAACCGCCGCCCTGGCCGACCCGGCCCCGCTGCGTGCGGCCTGGCAGGCCCTGGACCAGCACCAGGCCCTGGTCTTCGTGAGCGGCGCCGCAGTTCGCCATTTCTTCGAGTCAAATGAGCCCGAAACCCTTGCCAAATGGACATCGGGTGCTATCAAAACAAGAGCGTGGTCACCAGGCCCGGGCACCGTGCAGGCGTTGCGCGCGCACGGCCTGCCGGCCGCGCTGATCGACCAGCCCGTGGCCGACGCCCGGCAGTTCGACTCCGAGGCGCTGTGGGCCGTGGTCCGTCCCCAGGCCCGGCCCGGCGCGCGTGTGCTGCGCGTGCGCGGTGGTGACGCGCGTGGCCAGGGCCGTGGTCGCGACTGGCTGGCCGAGCGCCTGGCCGAGGCCGGCGCCGAGGTGCACGACGTGGTGGCTTACCAGCGCCGCGCCCCCGCCTGGGGCGAGTCCGAGCGCGCCCAGGCCCGGGCCGCTGCGGCCCCGGGCACGCTCTGGCTGTTCAGCAGCTCCGAGGCCGTGGCCCACCTGCGCGCCCTGTTGCCGGGCCAGGACTGGTCGGGTGCGCGTGCGCTGGCCACCCACCCCCGCATTGAAGAGGCCGCGCGCGCCGCCGGTTTCGGTGTGGTTTATGCGTCACGGCCGGCCCTGGCCGAGGTGGTCGCGTCGATAGAATCGGCGCAATGACCGACACGCCTCTGTCCCCGGCCGAGCCGCCAGCCACGCCCGGCCCCGACACCGCCCCCGGCAGCGACGCGGCCAAGCCCGCGGCCAGCGCGTCGCCCGTCCCTTCGCGCCTGGCACGGCGCCGCACCTGGGCCGTCTGGCTTGGCGCCGGCCTGGCCGGTGCGGCCCTGCTCAGCAGCGTGCTGCTCTGGCAGAAGCTCGACCACATCCAGGAGCAGCTCGCGCGCCAGAGCGCCGACAGCGGCAGCCAGGCCACCGAGGCACGCAGCCTGGCCAAGCAGGCGCTGGAGCTGGCCCGAGAAACCGCCGCGCGCCAGGCCCTGAGCGACACCCGGATCAGCGAGGTCGCGCTGCAGCGCAGCCAGCTCGAGGAACTGATGCAGAGCCTGTCGCGTTCGCGCGATGAAAACCTGGTGGTGGACATCGAGTCGGCGCTGCGCCTGGCGCAGCAGCAGGCCCAGCTCACCGGCAGTGTGGAGCCGCTGCTGGCCACTTTGAAGACCGCCGACCAGCGCGTCGGCCGGGCTGCTCAGCCGCGCCTGGCCGGGCTGCGCCGCGCCATCGCGCGCGACATGGATCGCATCCGCGCCGCCAGCGTCACCGACACCCCGGGCCTGCTGCTCAAGCTCGACGAGCTGGCGCGCCAGGTCGACGAGCTGCCCCTGCTCAACGCCGTGGCCCTCGCCGGTCCGGCGCGCGCTGCCGCCAGCGCCGCCGGCAGCGCCAGCGTGCCCTGGTGGGAGCACGCCGTGCACCTGGTGCAGGACGAGACCCGTCGCCTGTTGCGCGTCAGCCGCATCGACCAGCCCGAGGCCGCCCTGGTCTCGCCCGAGCAGTCGTTCTTCCTGCGTGAGAACCTCAAGCTCAAGCTGCTGAACGCACGCCTGGGCCTGCTGGCGCGCCAGACCGAGGCCGCCCGCGCCGACCTGGCTGCGGCCGCCCAGGCCGTGGGCAAGTACTTCGACCCGGCCTCGCGCAAGACCCAGGCCAGCGTGGCCCTGCTGCAGCAGGTGCAGGGCCAGATGAAGGCGGTGGAGCTGCCGCGCGTGGACGACACCCTGGCCGCGCTCGCGACCGCGGCGGCGGGGCGCTGAGATGCGGGCCGCCCTCTGGCTGCTGGCGCTGTTCGCCATCGCGGTGGCGGTGGCGCTGTTCGCGGGCAACAACCAGGGCACGATCACCGTGTTCTGGCCGCCCTGGCGCGTCGACCTCTCGCTGAACCTAGTGCTGCTGCTGCTGGTCGGCCTGTTCGTGCTGCTTTACGCCGCGCTGCGTGCCCTGGCCACCCTGTTCGACCTGCCGGCCCAGGCACACCGCTGGCGCCTGCAGCAGCGCGAGCGCGCCATGCACGCCGCCATGCTGGACGCGCTCTCGCACCTGATGGCCGGGCGCTTCATCCGCGCACGCAAGGCCGCCCAGACCGCGCTGGCCCATGAGGGCGCGCTGACCAAGACCGGCCACGGCCTGGCCAACGCCAGCCAGATGCGGGCCCTGGCCCACCTGCTGGCGGCCGAGGGCGCGCACGCCCTGCAGGACCGCGGCGGCCGCGACGAGCACCTGCGCGAAGCCCGGGCCCAGGTGGTCGGGCGCAGCGGCACCGTGGTGCAGGAAACCCGCGAGGGTGTGCAGCTGCAGTCGGCGCGCTGGGCGCTGGACGACCACGACGCCCGCTCGGCCCTGGCCAGCCTTGAAGAGCTGCCCCAGGGCGCGGGCCGCCGCACACTGGCGCTGCGCATGCGCCTGAAGGCCACGCGCCTGGCGCACCAGACCGCCGACGCGCTGGAGACCGCGCGCGCGCTGGCGCGCCACCGTGCCTTCTCGCCGGCGGCCGCGCACAGCATCGTGCGCGGCCTGGCCACCGAGCTGCTCAACGCCGCGCACGACCCGGCCCAGCTCGAGCAGGCCTGGGGCCGGCTCGATGCGGCCGAGCGCGCCATGCCCGAACTTGCCATCCATGCCGCCCAGCGCATGGTCGGCCTGCAAGGCGACGCGGCCACCGCGCGCGCTTGGCTGCTGCCGGCCTGGGAGCGCATGCTCGGCCAGGACGTGGGCTCCGACGCGGCCCTGCGCGACCCGCTGCGGGTGAAGCTGGTGCGTGCCCTGGAGGCCGGGCTGGAGTCGGTCGAGGCCGACTGGCTGGCGCGCATCGAGGCCGCGCAGCTGGCCAACCCGCGCGACCCGCTGCTGCAGTACCTGGCCGGCATGGCCTGCCTGAAGCGCCAGCTCTGGGGCAAGGCTCAGCGGCTCATGACCCAGGCCGCCCTGGGCCTGCAGGACACGACCCTGCACCGCCAGGCCTGGCGCGTGCTGGCGCGCCTGGCCGAGCAGCGCGGCGACGCAGACGCCGCGCGCGACGCCTACGAGCGCGCGGCCGAGGGCTGACAGGCCGCCCACCCGGGGCCCGGGCGCTGCCGGTGGGTGGTGGGACCCTGGGCGCGCTGCCGTGGGCTGTGCTCCCGAGGGGGCACCACAAGGCTCCTAAGCCACCGCCAGACCGGACCTGACTGGACTGGGCAGGCACACAGGCCCGGGCTGACATCTCCCGTGCGGGTGGCCAGGGGCCGCCCCTGACGCCTCTGGGGGCGGGCAGCTTCCGGCAGGGTCTCCGGTGCACAGGGCTTCTTTTTAGCGGGCGCCCACCTGGGGCCAGGCCGCCCGGCACCCTTCAAGGTCAGCCAGGCTGCGCTTGGCCATCTGTCCGGCATGCGGGTGCCCGCAGGCGCCAGCAACCGCCATGGCGTGGCGTGTGGGCCCACCTTGGCGCTGACCACCCTGGCACGCGCCCATGAAAAAACCGGCCCAGGGGCCGGTTTGGGTGAGAGGCAACCCGTGTGACCGGGTTGGCCGGGCCTGTTGTGTGGCCCGGCCACAGGTCAGACCGGGCCTGGCGCGGCGCCGGACTGGGCCTCGAAGGGCAGCTGGACCTGGCGCAGGTCGCGCTTGGTTTCCACCAGCACCAGCGGGCCCTCGTCAAGCACCACCACGGGCGGGCGCTCGCGCGGCACGTGCACCGGGCGCGGCTCGGCGGCGATCGCGGCCTGCACCGCAGCCACCTTGTCGGCGTTGGAGTTGACCCATTGCAGGCCGGAGTGCTCGGCCACCTGGCTCAGGGCCTCGACCGGCAGGGCAAAGGGCTGCACGCGCGGCAGCGATGAGCCCGATGCGGCCACGGCCGGTGCGGTGGCCACCGGTGCAGGGGCCACTGGCGCGGTGGCCGGGGTGGCGCTGCTGCCGACGGCTGCTGCTGCTGCGGGGGCTGCCTCGCTGGCTTCGGGGGCCACCGGGGCCACGGGCTCGGCGCCCAGGCCTTCGCCGGCCTCGGCGCTGCGGCTGCGGCGGTCGCGGCCATAACGGTCGCGTGAACGG
Source organism: uncultured Burkholderiaceae bacterium (assembly GCA_964551485.1). Lineage (GTDB taxonomy): Bacteria > Pseudomonadota > Gammaproteobacteria > Burkholderiales > Burkholderiaceae_C > CAZKDU01. The sequence continues at coordinate 1,523 of CAZKDU010000113.1, read as the reverse complement.
CGCTCGCGGCGTTCACCGGGCTCGGCCTCGGGGCGGGCAGCGCCGTCCGGGGTGCTGTCCTCGGTGGATTGGGCGGTGGCGGTGGCCACGGCATCGGCGGCCGGGGCCACAGGGGCCGTCTGCGCCACCTCGGTGCTGCTGTCCACGGCCACCGGGGCCAGGCTGGCCTCGACCGGGGGGGTGTTCAGGCCGGTGTCGGCGGCCTGGCCTTCGGGGCTGCGCTCGCCGCGGCGACCGCCGCGCTCGCGGCGGCCTTCACCACCACGCTCGCCACGTTCCCCACGCTCCACGCGTTCCCCACGCTCGTTGCGTTCGATGCGTTCACCACGTTCGCGGCGCTCACCGCCCTGGCGCGGGCCACGCTCGGCGCGCAGTGGGTCGCCTGCCGGGGCGGTGTCGGCCACGGCGTCGCTGCGCACCTCGGGGGTGTCGGCCGGGTTGGCGGCAGCGCTGTGGCGCAGCTCGTTGGTCTCGCCACGGCGCTCGCGCGGGCCCTGGCGCTCGCGGCGCTCGCCGTCGCGGCCACCGTCGGTGCGGCTGTCGCCCCGCGTGTCTTGGCGACCGCCTTCGCGTTGACCGTCGCGGGCACCCTCACGGTTGCCGTCGCGGCCGCCTTCGCGCGGTGGGCGACCGTCGGCGCGGGCCTCGCCGCGCTCGCCGCCGCGGCCTTCGCCACGGCGGCCGCCGCGGCGGCCATCACGGCCAGAGCGGCCATCACGGCCGTCGCGCGGGGCGCGCTCGTCCTTGGCATCGGCTGCGGCCTGGGGGGCAGCCGGGGGCGGGGCGGGCGCGGGCTTGGCACCGAACAGGGTGCGCACCCAGCCGAAGAAGCCGGGTTCGTTGGCGGGCGCGGCCACCGGGGCCGTGGCCAGGGTGGTGGGGCGGGCCACCGGCTCGACCACAGGCTTGGGCGGCGCGGCCACCGGGATCGGGGCTGGCGCGTCGGGCAGCACGCCCTTGATGACCGGGGTCAGCTTGTTGGTGGGTTCCTGCGAGCGGCGCGTGACGGTGGTCGGGTCTTCGACTTCGTCGGCCATCTTGTAGCTGGCCTCGATGTGGTCCAGGCGCGGGTCGTCGTGCTTCAGGCGCTCGAGCTTGTAGTGCGGGGTTTCCAGCGCCTTGTTGGGCACCAGCAGCACGCTGATGCGCTGCTTGAGCTCGATCTTGGCGATCTCTGGGCGCTTCTCGTTGAGCAGGAAGGAGGCGACCTCCACCGGCACCTGGGCGTGCACGGCGGCGGTGTTGTCCTTCATGGACTCTTCCTGGATGATGCGCAGGATCTGCAGCGCCGAGCTTTCGGTGTCGCGGATGTGGCCGGCGCCGCCGCAGCGCGGGCAGGGGATGGAGGCGCCTTCGCTGAGGGCCGGGCGCAGGCGTTGGCGGCTCATTTCCATGAGGCCGAACTTGCTGATGGAGCCGAACTGCACGCGCGCGCGGTCCTGGCGCAGCGCATCGCGCAGGCGGTTTTCGACCTCGCGCCGGTTCTTGCTCTCCTCCATGTCGATGAAGTCGATGACGATCAG
>CAZKDU010000112.1:0-6362 GCA_964551485.1 uncultured Burkholderiaceae bacterium | reverse complement strand
GAGGCCACCTCGTCGGTGGACACAGAGACCGAGAAGGAAATCCAGAAGGCGCTGGACAACCTGGTGCGCGGGCGCACCACCATCGCCATCGCGCACCGCCTGTCCACCCTGCGCCGCGCCGACCGCCTGGTGGTCATGGACCGCGGCCAGGTGGTGGAGGAGGGCGGGCACGACGCGCTGATGGCGCTCGAAGGCGCCTACTGGCGCCTGTACCAGGCCCAGCAACGCCAGGCCGAGGCCGACGCCGCCCTGCTGCTGGATTCCGCTTCCGACACCCGCGAGGTGGCCGCATGACCGACTGGCAACTGAGCCGCAACCCGCTGGGCCGGCTGGTCTTCACCGGCGCCGACGGCGTCGCCCACGAGGGGGTGGTGGCGGTGCGCGCCTTCCCGATCGGTGCGCCCGACGAGGGCATCTCGCTGCTCAGCAGCGAGGGCCACGAGCTGCTTTGGCTGGAGCGCCTGAGCGCATTGCCGGAGCCTGCGCGCGGCCTGGTGGGCGAGGCCCTGGCGCAGCGCGAGTTCATGCCCGAGATTCGGCGCCTGCTGCGGGTGTCGGGCTTCGCCACGCCCAGCACCTGGACGGTGGAGACCGACCGCGGCCCGACCGAGCTGGTGCTCAAGGGCGAGGAGGACATCCGCCGCCTGAGCAGCGGCACCCTGCTGGTGGCCGACACCCATGGCGTGCAGTTCCTGATCCGCAACCTCTACCAGATGGACCGCCACACCCGGCGCCTGCTCGACCGCTTCCTCTGAGGTATCCCCGGGGCATGGGTCGTTTTGGCCTCCAGCCCTTGCCAGGTATAAGTAGTTTGCTACTGAAACAATAGCAAACTGGACACGGCCTGACCGTCAGCGCATGGCAGCGGGCTGGAAGTGCGGGTTCTCGATCAGGCCCAGGCGGTTGCCGAACGGGTCTTGCACCGCGGCCACGCGGATGCCTTCGCCCACATCGGTCACGGGCTCCAGCGGCGCTGCGCCCAGGGCCAGCAGACGGGCCAGGGCCGCGTCGGCGTCGGCCACACCCCAGAGCGGCTGCGGCCCGGCCGTGCCCGGCGTGGCCCCGGGCAGCAGGCCGAGCTCGAAGCCACCCACCGCAAACCCCACGTAGAACGGCTGGTCAAAGTATGGTGGCTGGCCCAGCAGCTCGGCATACCAGGCCTTGGCGGTGGCCAGGTCGGGAGCAGGGTAGAGGGCGGTGCGCAGGCCGAGCAGCATGGGTGGTCTCTAGGACAAAAGGGTTGAGGGGGTCGGGCGGGAGCGGGTTGGGGCCGCGGGCCGGCGGTCCGAGACCTCAGCCCGGGCCATGGCCCGCCGCCGATGGCACCACCTTGCCATGGGGCGCTGCCGGGCGCAAGTGGCCGGCAGATCGGTGGGCGCATGGGCCTGTGCGGGGACCGATGGGGCCGGGGTGAAGGGACGTGGAGGGGTGTGACAGACGCCATTTGACAGATGCAATAACTGTACATATAAACAGTATCCGTCTTGCCCCCGCGCCTGCCCACCATGCCCAGCCACCCGCCATCTTTGCGCCCCGACCCACGGTCGGCCCCCCACCCAAACCACCCAGACCCGCACCCAGAGCTGCCGCCCGACCCGGTCTGGCCCGAGGCGCCGCACGAGGTCCACCTGCCCGTGGCCGCGCTCAAGGGCCGGGGTGCGGCCACGGCGCTGCCGCACCGCTTCCATGCCACCACGCGCGCCGCGTTCGACGACGGCTGGGGCACGCTGGCCACGCCCGAGGCGGCGGCCGTGCCGACCGAGGTGATCTGGGAGGACGTGCAGAGCGTGATCACGCGCAACGACTCGCCCGACATCGCCTTCGACCTGTCCATCAACCCCTACCGCGGCTGCGAGCACGGTTGCAGCTACTGCTACGCCCGGCCCACCCACAGCTACCTGAACCTCTCGCCCGGTCTGGACTTCGAGACCAAGATCATCGCCAAGCGCAACCTGGTGCCGGTGCTGCGGCGCGAGCTGTCGCGCCCGGCCTACCTGCCGCGCCCGCTCAACATCGGCTCGGCCACCGACTGTTATCAGCCGGTCGAGCGCGGGCTGCGCCTGACGCGCCAGGTGATCGAGCTGCTGGGTGAGTGCCTGCACCCGTTTTCGCTGGTGACCAAGGGCAGCGGGGTCGAGCGCGACCTGGACCTGATCGCCCCGCTGGCCCGGCGTCGCCTGGCCGCGGTCTACGTGACCATCACCACGCTGGACCCGGTGCTGGCGCGCGCGCTGGAGCCGCGTGCGGCCGCGCCGCACCGGCGCCTGCGCACCATCCGTGCCCTGGCCGAGGCCGGCGTGCCGGTGGGGGTGAGCGTGGCGCCGCAGATCCCGTTCCTCAACACCGACCTCGAACAGGTGCTGGCCGCGGCCGCCGAGGCCGGCGCGCGCAGCGCCTTCTACACCGTGCTGCGCCTGCCCTGGGAGCTCAAGCCGTTGTTCCGCCAGTGGCTGGGCCTGCACTACCCGGACCGCGCGGCGCGGGTGATGGCGCGCCTGCAGGAGATGCGCGGTGGCCAGGACTACCGTGCCGACTTCGCCACACGCATGAAGGGCGACGGCCTGTGGGCCGAGCTGGTTCGCCAGCGGTTCGACAAGGCCTGCGCACGCCTGGGACTGAACCGCGAGCGCGTGGAGTTGGACCTGAGCCAGTTCCAGCATGCCTGCGCGGCCGGGCAGGGGCGTTTGTTCTAGGAACCCAGGCCGGGCTGCCGAACTAGAGGCCAGCAATGGGCAGCCGCGGTCACGGCCCGTGCGTGTGCGTGTGCGTGTGCGTGTGCGTGTGTTGGTGCTGGCCTCAGCGCGGCGGCGCCGACCGGCAGCCGGCGTAGAGGTCCAGCGGGCGCTGGTAGGCCGAGGTCTGCACGCCCAGCAGGCCCAGCACCGAGTGGAAGTAGTGGTCGTGCGAGACCTGGGCATCGGCCGCGCGGCGCAGGCAGGCCAGGTCCAGGCCGGCCTGCTGGGCGAAGGCCGGTGACAGCCAGGTCACCCAGGGCACGCGTTTTTGCACGTCGGGGGCGATGCGGTAGGGCAGGCCATGCAGGTAGAGGTTGTTCTCACCCAGCGACTCGCCGTGGTCGGACACGTAGACCAGGGCCGTGCCGTGGGTGCTGCTGCGGGCCTGCAGCCAGTCGATCACCTCTCCCAGGAAGTGGTCGGTGTAGGCGATGCTGTTGTCGTAGGCGTTGACCACCTGCTCGCGGCTGCAGTCCTGCAGGGCGTTGCTGGTGCACTCGGGCAGGTAGTGCTTGAAGGCCGCCGGCGAACGCTTGTAATAGGCCGGGCCATGGCTGCCCATCTGGTGCATGACCAGCACCACGCCGCGCGCGCGGCGCTCGGCCGGCAGCTCGGCAATGCGTTCGTCCAGGCCCCGCAGCATGACCTCGTCGAAGCATTCGCCGCCGTCGCACAGGCCGGGCGCGTGGGCCTGGCTGGTGTCCACGCTGGGCACGCGCGCACACACGCCCTTGCAGCCCGACTGATTGTCCAGCCAGAGCACGGCCAGGCCGGCGTGCTGCAGCACGTCCAGCAGCGTTTCGTGGTCGCTGTCGCGCGCCTCGTAGCCCTCGCGCCCCAGGTGCGAGAACATGCAGGGCACCGAGGCCGCGGTGCTGGTGCCGCACGACCAGGCGTTGCGCAGGCTGACCAGCTGCTCCTGTGCGGCCAGCAGGCGCGGCGTGGTCGGCCGCTCGTAGCCGTTGATGCCGAAGTTGCCGCTGCGCGCGGTCTCGCCCAGCACCAGTACCAGCAGCGGCGGCCGGCTGTCGCTGGCCGGGCGTGGTTGCAGTTGGGCGTCGCGGCCCAGCGGAGCCAGCGGCCGCCGCGTACCGGTCAGGGGCTCGGCGGCCAGGTCGGCCAGCGCGTAGAACGAGTTCAGCGGGTTGATCAGGTAGCGCAGCTGGGTGTGGTTGCGCATTACCGAGGCGAAGTCCTGGAACACCAGCAGCAGGGCGCTGGCCAGCACCAGGCTGCCGGCCACGAAGCCCAGCAGGTTGCCCAGCAGGCGCCTGCCCAGGCCCAGGCGGCGCACCGGCAGCAGCCACAGCAGCAGCATGGGCAGCACACCCAGGCCGGCCGCCGTCGCCACGAGCTGGCCGTTGAGCAGGTCGCGCGTCTCGCGCGGGTCGGTCTGCAGCACATTGACCATCATGGGGGTGTCGATCACCACGCCATAGGCCAGCATGAAGTGGGCGCCGAAGCCCGCTGCCAGCAGGCACAGGCTGAGCACGGGCTTGAGCGTCCAGCGCCAGTTCAGCAGGCTCAGCAGCGCCGTGAGCGTGGCCGCGATCATCAGCGCGAAGGCCAGACCGAAGCCCAGGCCGCGCGGGTTGTCCAGCTCGGGCAGCTGCCAGAGTGCCTGCCACAGCGGGGCGTTGCAGAGCACGGCCAGCCACAGGCTGGTGCCGGTGACCAGCCAGGCCGGGTGCAGGCCGGGGGAAGAACGGGTCATGAGGAGGTCCGTGGGTCCAGGCGGTGGGCGCGAAAGAGGTGGCGTGATTGTCCACGCCAATGGTGACAGGGTCAGGACGGCCAGGTGCTGTCGGGTGCCGGCACCTGGGCGCGCCAGTGCAGCGCCTGCTCGATGCGCTGGCGCAGCGCCTCCGAGGCCGGGGGTTCGCCATGCACCACGTACACCTGGTCGGGCGGGCGCGGCATGCTGCGCAGCCAGTCGATCAGCTGGCCGGCGTCGGCATGGGCCGAGGCGGCCTGCAGCTGCAGCACTTCGGCGCGCACCACCACGTCCTGGCCGTGGATGCGCACGCTCGGTGCGCCGCTGGCCAGGGTCGCGCCGCGGGTGCCGCCGGCCTGGTAGCCGGTCAGGATGACCATGTTGCGGTGGTCGCCAGCGTACAGCGCCAGGTGGTGCAACACACGGCCGCCGGTGGCCATGCCGCTGGCCGCCAGGATCACCATGGGGCCGTGGCGCTGCGCCAGGCTGCGCGACTGCTCCGGCGTCTCGACCATGGTGACGCCGCGCGTCATGGCGCGCACGGCGGCGGGGTCGAGGCGGTGCTCGCCATCGTGCCGGGCATAGAGCGCCGTGGTGTGCACCGCCATCGGGCTGTCCAGGAACACCGGCAGGGCGCGCGGTATGTCTCCACGCGTTTTCAGCAGCTCGATGGCGTGCAGCACCGCCTGGGCCCGGCCCACGGCGAACACCGGCAGCACTGCCACGCCGCCGCGCGCAGCCACGCGCTGCAGCGCCGGCCCCAGCTCCTCGACCAGGCCATCGGGCGGGTGGCTGCGGTCGCCGTAGGTGGACTCGATCAGCACCGTGTCGGCGGCCGGGGCCGGGGCGGGCGGGTGCATCAGCAGGTCGTCTGGGCGGCCCAGGTCGCCCGAAAACAGCACGCGTCGACCGCCCACCTCCAGCAGCAGGCTGGCCGCGCCCAGGATGTGGCCGGCCGGGCTGAAGGTGGCGAGCCAGCCGGGCACGGGTTCGAAACAGGTGCCGAACGGCACTGGTTTGAGCAGGCGCAGGCTGTCCACCGCCTCGGCCCGGGTGTAGAGCGGCTCGGCCGGGTGGTGTTTGCTGAAGCCGTGCTTGTTGGCAAAGCGGGCGTCTTCTTCCTGGATGTGGCCGCTGTCGGGCAGCAGCAGGCCGCACAGGTCGCAGGTGGCCGGGGTGGCGTAGACGCGCTGGCGGTAGCCCTGGCGCGCCAGCAGCGGCAGGTAGCCGCTGTGGTCCAGGTGGGCGTGGGTCAGCAGCACCGCGTCGATGGCCTCTGGCGGCATCGGCAGCGGCTGCCAGTTGCGCAGGCGCAGTGGCTTGTGGCCCTGGAACAGGCCGCAGTCCACCAGCACGCTGTGCGTGCCGTGGCGCACTAGGTACTTGGAGCCGGTGACCGTGCCACTGCCACCGAGAAAGCTGATGCTGAGCCCCATGGCCGGGTCAGCTGAAGAGGTTCTTCAGCCGGTCGGTCCAGCTCTCGGTGTTGGGTGAGTGGCGGCCACCGCCTTTCTTGATGGACTCGTCGAACTCCTTGAGCAGCTTGCGCTGGTGCTCGCTGAGCTTGACCGGGGTCTCGACCAGGATGTGGCAGTACAGGTCGCCGGGGTAGCTGGAGCGCAGGCCCTTGATGCCCTTGCCGCGCAGGCGGAACTGCTTGCCGGTCTGGGTGCCTTCGGGGATGTCGATGGCGGCCTTGCCTGCCAGCGTGGGCACTTCGATCTCGCCGCCCAGGGCCGCGGTGGTGAAGCCGATCGGCACCGAGCAGTGCAGGTCGTCACCATCGCGTTCGAAGATGTCGTGCTTGCGCAGGCGGATCTCGATGAACAGGTCGCCCGAGGGGCCGCCGTTGGTGCCGGGCTCGCCGTTGCCGGCGCTGCGGATGCGCATGCCGTCGTCGATGCCGGCCGGGA
>CAZKDU010000111.1:0-6370 GCA_964551485.1 uncultured Burkholderiaceae bacterium | reverse complement strand
AAACCGGGGATCGCATCCTGCTTGATGCCGAACGAGGGCACCATGAAAGCGTGGATCACGTCGTTGGCAGTGGTGATGATGCGCACCTTCTTGCCGACCGGCACCACCATCGGGTTGTCCACTTTCAGCAGGTAGTTGTCGGGCACGCCGCCCTTGGCGCCAGCATTGGAGAGCTCGCGGTGGCTGTTGTCCAGGGTGGAGATGAAGCCGATGCCCTCACCCTCGCCCTTGATGTAGTCGTAGCCCCACTTCCACTGGTAGCCAGTGGCCTTGATGGTCAGGTCTGCGTTGGTGGTGTCTTTCTGGGCCACCAGCACCTTGGTGGCCGGCAGGGCCATCAGGATCACGATGAGGAACGGCACCAGCGTCCAGACGATTTCCACGGTCACCGACTCGTGGAAGTTGGCAGCCTTGTGGCCGACTGACTTGCGGTGCTTCCAGATCGAGTAGAACATCACCGCGAACACAGCGATGAAGACCACCGTGCAGATGATGAGCATGAACCAGTGCAGCCAGTGTTGCTCTTCGGCGATCTTGGTGACCGGCGGGTGCAGGTTGAGCTGATTGACCGCCGGGCCGCCAGGCAGGTCGTTGACGGCGTGTGCCGCCGTGCTCACCCACACGCCTGCCGTCAACAGCAGTGAAGCCATCTTGTTGGATATGCGATTCATCGTGTTCACTTGTTCATTGCCTCTATTTAACAATCATTGCCCACTGCTCTGACACAGCGCTTGCAACCCCTGTTGCCACAGGCCACAGGGGTCACACACCCCTCAGGGCGGTTCTGATCTCTCGCACCAGCTGCGGCCGCAACTCAGGGCGCACAAAACGCCCCACCCGAACCGACCGCCCCTGGCCCGACACCTCTATCAGCGACCGACCCCCTGCCAGCGGCTCGACCCGAACCCAGGCCGACAGGAACTCCGTGCGCTCGCGGCGCCCGGCTCGGTCGGATTCGACCACCAGGCGCCCATCTTGCAGCGAAATGCGCTCACCGTCGGTTGCGTGCCGCGCATACGCCAGAAAGGCGCCTCCGACCAGCAGCAACTCGAGCCAGGCAAACGGCAAGACCAGCCGCGCGCCCTGGTACCAGAAGACCGCACCGATGCCCAGCGAGACCAGGCACATTGACGCGTACAACCAGCCCAGTTGAGCAGGCGTGACCGAGCAGTTGCGCTTCAAAAACCAGTGGATGTGCTGGTCGGAGACGGTGGCGAAACGGTATGCAGGATTCGACACAATGAAGCTCACAGGAGAGCGACACAACCCGGTCCAGGGTGCGTCGCACTGCACGGGAAAATGCCCGAGACGTGATCTATCGCTTAATTAACTGCGGATTGTAACCCGGGTTACCACCGAGGTTTTACCCGGCTTTGCGCCCCGGCACAGCGCCTGGACGGCCGTCGCGCGCCAGCATCTCGCGCATGTCGCGCAGCGACACCGCGCTCTGCGCACTCAGTTTCACGCGCGGCGCCGGCTTCAGGGCATGGCCGTAGATCACCTCGAAGGTCAGGGCCAGGCGCCCGTCCTGGGTGGGCTGCGCCAGGTCGGCCAGGGCCTGCAGCAGGCGCTCGCGCCAGCGCCGGCCGCGCAGCGCGGCAAAGCGCTGCGGGTGCAGGTTGCGGCCCAGGCCGCGCAGCTCGGCCAGCAGTCGCTCCGGCCGCTCATAGGTCAGCACAATGCGCTCCATGTCCATCACCGGCTCGGCAAAACCGGTCTGCACCAGCATGTCGCCCCAGTCGTGCATGTCGGTGAAGGCATGGCCCGGCACCGGCCAGCCCAGCGACTGGTACAGCCCACGCAGCTCGCGCAGGGTATCCGGCCCCAGGCAGGAGAACATCAGGAAGCCATCGGTGGCCAGGGCCTGGTGCCATTGCCGCAGCAGGTTCAACGGCTCGGCCTCGGTGTGCAGGGCCATGTTGGCCCAAAGCATCTGCACCGCGCCCGGATCGGGCAAGCCCATCCTGACTGGCGCCTGGGTCCAGCGCTGCGGCCGCCACCAGGCCGGCTGCAACCGGCGCCGCGCCGCCTCGGCCTGCGCCGGACTGGCCTCGACCACATGGCAGGCCGCCTGCGGGTAGCGCGCGCGCAGCAGCGCGTGGGCCTGCACCCCGCCGGCCAGCGGCCCCCAGTGGGCCCAGGCCTGGGGCTGCAGGCGGATCCAGTCGAGCCGCTCCTGCATGCGCCGCGCCACCTCCTCGTGCAACCAGGGCGCGGCCTCGGGCACATGTCGCTGCCAGCGGCGCGCGGCCACCGGGTCCAGGGTGGGCGGGCGGGCGTCGGGGGCGGGCATCGGGGCGTCGGAGGACATCGGCGCCGAGTATATTGAGCCCATGGGAGCACCGGGCCTGGCACAGCGTCTGGGGCATGGCCTGCAGCGCACGCTGGCGGCCCTGCCCAGCCAGTGCGCGCTCTGCCACGCCTGGCCGGCACGCCGCCTGTGCGAGGCCTGTGTGGTGCGTTTTGCCCAGCCACGCCCGCGCTGCCGGCGCTGCGCCCTGCCCGTGCCCACGGGGGTGGCCGAATGCGGCGCCTGCCTGCGCGAGCCACCGCCGCTGGACGCCTGCCTGACCGCCGTGGCCTACGCCTACCCCTGGTCGGGCTGCCTGGCCAGCTTCAAGTTCCAGGGCGAACCCGGCTGGGCCCGGCCCTTGGCCCTGCTGCTGCGCAGCGCCCCCTGGGTGGAGCCGGCGCTGGAGGCAGCCGAGCTGGTGCTGCCAGTGCCGCTGTCGGCCACGCGGCTGCGCGAGCGCGGCTACAACCAGGCCCTGCTGCTGGCACGCGCCCTGGCCCCGGCCAAGACCCAGGCCCGGCTGCTGCTGCGGCTGCGCGACACCCCGCCCCAGTCCACACAGGACCGCGCCACCCGACTGCGCAGCGTGGCCGGCGCCTTTGCCGTGGAGCCGCTGCAGGCGGCGCAGTTGCGCGGGCGCCGCGTGCTGCTGGTCGACGACACCATGACCAGCGGCGCCACCCTGCACGCCGCAGCCCGGGCCCTGCGCGAGGCCGGCGCCACCACCGTCACCGGCCTGGTGGTGGCCCGCACCGATGCCCACTGACCCTGGGAGCGCCGCCCGCTGCCCGCCCACGGCCCCGCTTGTACCGGCCGCATCTCCTCGGTTCACCCGATGACCCACGGCGCGAGCGTCTCTCGGCGGATACGCTGCAGAGACCAGGCACAACCAGAGACAATCGGGGCCATGTTCCACATCGTCTTGGTCGAACCCGAAATCCCGCCCAACACCGGCAACGTGATCCGGCTGGCAGCCAACACCGGCTGCTGCCTGCACCTCGTCGAGCCGCTGGGCTTTTCCATGGACGACAAGCACATGCGCCGCGCCGGGCTCGACTACCACGAGTACGCCGAGGTGCGGCGCCACGCCGACTGGGCCCGGTTCCTGGCCGACACCGGCGCCGCCGCAGACCGGCTGTTTGCCATGACCACGCACGGCAGCCGGCCGGTGCACGAGGTGGCCTTCCGGCCTGGCGACTGGCTGGTGTTCGGCGCCGAGACCCGTGGCCTGGCGCCCGAGCTGCGCGAGCGCTTCCCCGCCGCGCAGCGGCTGCGCCTGCCCATGCGCGAGGGCCAGCGCAGCCTCAACCTGTCCAACGCCGTGGCCGTGACGGTGTTCGAGGCCTGGCGCCAGAACGGCTTCGCCACGCTCCCAAAACCATAGCAACCCAGCCAAGACCGGCAAGGGCTGGAACTCTTTTTGATCAAGGGTAATGGCGCACCAGCGACTCGGCCACGCAGACCGGCTTGGCCTGGCCTTCGCGCTCCAGTGTGACGCCCCAGGTGGTCTGCAGGCAGCCGCCCTCCAGCGGCTCGGCCGCGCGCAGCAGCAGCCGCGCGCGCAGCCGGCTGCTCACCGGCACCGGCGCCATGAAGCGCACCTTATTGAGCCCGTAGTTCACACCCATGCGGGCCTGGGCCACGTGGAGCGTGATGTCGAAAAAACGCGGCAGCAGCGACAGCGTGAGGAAACCGTGCGCGATGGTCGTGCCGAACGGCCCGCGGCGGGCGCGCTCGGTGTCCACGTGGATCCACTGGTGGTCGCCCGTGGCCTCGGCAAAGCGGTCGATCTGGGCCTGGCTGATGCCAAGCCAGTCGCTCACGGCGAGTTCCTGGCCGACACAAGCGGCCAGCTCGGCCAGGGTCTCGAAGCGCCTCATGCGGCCACTGTAGGCCGCGGCCTGCGGCTCAGCTGTCGAGCCAGTGACAGATGCCCTGCCACTGCGCCAGGTCCTTCTCCACTCGCGCCGGGTGGATGTCGAACACCGTGAGGCCGCGCGCGGCCAGGTGGATGTAGTTCTGCGTGTCGCGCAGGCAGCCCAGCACCGGCAGACCCAGGCCGGCCACGAACTCCTGCAGCTTGTCGGCGGCGATGGTGCGGGCGTCCACGCGCATGCCAACGATGCCCACCGTCACCTCGTCAGCGTGGCGGTTGTCGCGCAGCTCGTCGAGGAAGTCGCGCGTGGCGTAGATGTCGAAGATGCTGGGCTGCAGCGGCACCAGCACCTTGTCAGCGCGCTTGACCACGTCGTTCAGGCGCCAGCCCTTGAGGCCGGCCGGCGTGTCCAGCACCACGTGGGTCGTGCCCTTGGGCGGCTTGGCGATCAGGTCCGGGCTGACCTCCCAGGCCTCGATGGGCCGCGCCACCGGCGGGCGCAGCCGGAGCCACAGGCGCGAGGACTGCTGGCGGTCCACATCGCCGAGCATGGTGGCGTGGCCCTGGCGGGCGAAGTAGCCTGCCACGTTGGTGGCCAGGGTGGACTTGCCAACGCCCCCCTTGGGGTTGGCGATCACGACAACGGGCATGGCGCGCTCCTTGGGTCTTGTCTGCCACTCACGCGGTGGTGGGCACTGTATCGGCGCACGCGTGGCACGGCCGACGGCCCGGCATTTGCTGCTATGTTAGCGCCATGGAACATGCACCCGCCTGGCTCACCTACGCCCTGGTCTACCTCACCGCCGCCGTGGTTGCGGTGCCCCTGAGCCAGGCGCTGGGCCTGGGCAGCATCATCGGCTACCTGGGCGCGGGCATCGCCATCGGCCCCTGGGGCCTGGGCCTGGTCAGCGAGGTGAGTGACATCCTGCACTTCGCCGAGTTCGGTGTGGTGCTGATGCTGTTCCTGGTGGGGCTGGAGCTGGAGCCGCAGCGTCTGTGGAGCCTGCGCCGGCCCATCTTCGGCTGGGGCAGCGCCCAGGTGCTGGCCTGCGCCGCCGGCCTGACCGGCCTGGCCCTGGCCTGCGGCGTGGACTGGCGCACCGCCGTGGTGGCCGGCCTGGGGCTGGCCCTGTCGTCCACCGCCATCGCCCTGCAGGTGCTGGGCGAACGCAACCTGCTGCGCACCAGCAGTGGCCAGGCCGGGTTTTCCATTTTGCTGTTCCAGGATGTGGCGGCCATCCCCATCCTGGCCCTGCTGCCGCTGCTGGCCGGCACGCCCGCGGCCGGCGAGGCCACGGCGCTGGGCGACCGCGCACTCGAGGGCCTGCGCATCGTGGCCGCCATCGCCGCCGTGGTGCTGGGCGGGCGGCTGCTGCTGCGCCCGCTGTTCCGCTGGATCGCCGCCAGCCGCACGCCCGAGATCTTCACCGCCGCCTCGCTGCTGCTGGTGGTAGCGATCGCCGCCTACATGCAGTGGATCGGCCTGTCGATGGCGCTCGGCGCCTTCCTGGCCGGCGTGCTGCTGGCCGAGAGCGAGTACCGGCGCGAGCTGGAGACCGACATTGAACCCTTCAAGGGCCTGCTGCTGGGGCTGTTCTTCATCGCCGTGGGCATGAGCATCGACTTCGGCGTGCTGCTGGCCGCGCCCGGGCGCATGGCGCTGATCGTGCTGGGCTTCTTGGCAGTCAAGGGCCTGTTGATCTACGCACTGACCCGGCTCATGGGCCTGCCGTTCCAGGAGCGCCCGGTGCTGACCCTGCTGCTGGCCCAGGGCGGGGAGTTCGCCTTCGTGGTGTTCCAGGCGGCTGTGGGCGCGCAGGTGCTGTCGCCGCAGACCGGCTCGCTGCTGGTCGGGGCGGTGGCCCTGTCCATGCTGCTCAGCCCGCTGTTGCTGGTGGCGATCGACCGTCTGCTGCTGCCGCGCTTCGCGCGCGCTCCCCAGGGCCCGGCGCTGGCCGAGATCTCCGAGCCGCAGGACGCACCGGTGATCCTGGCCGGCTTCGGCCGGTATGGCCAGATCATCGGCCGCCTGATGCTGGCCCAGGGCCTGCCGGTCACGGTGCTGGAGCACGACGCCGAAATGGTGGAGGCCGCGCGCAGCTTCGGCTACCAGGTGTTCTACGGCGACGCCACCCGGCTCGACCTGCTGCGCGTGGCCGGCGCGCCCACGGCCCGCATCCTGGTGGTGGCGGTGGACGACA
>CAZKDU010000110.1:0-6387 GCA_964551485.1 uncultured Burkholderiaceae bacterium | reverse complement strand
CTTGGGCAGGAAGTCGACCACGTACTCCGCACCGCGGTACAGCTCGGTGTGGCCTTTCTGGCGCCCAAAGCCCTTGACTTCGGTGACGGTGATGCCCTGCACCCCGATGCCGGACAAGGCTTCACGCACCTCGTCCAGCTTGAAGGGTTTGATGATGGCCGTTACGAGTTTCATGTGCTCTCCTCTAAGAGGTTGTTGGTATCAGAAGGTCTTGGACAGCGACAACACCACCGTGCCCTTGCCGATGTCCTTGCCCGAGGTCGGGTCGAAGAACACGTCTTTGCGGTTGGTGCCCACATAGGAGGCGCCCAGGACGTATCCCGACAAGTCCTTGGTCACGCCGATCTTGTAGTCGGTGACCTTGCCGGCGGGGGCGGGCGTGTTCTTCACTTTCTGGTAACCGACGTGGGCGTTCACGCCCAGGCCATCACCCAGGTCCAGGCTGTAACCCAGGTCCAGGTAGAAGGAGTTCTTGGTGTTGGGTGCCGAGAAGAAGTCGCTCACAGCGTGGAAGTACTTGGCGCTGAAGCCGCCGATGGTCACGCCAGCGTAGAGCTCGGTGTTGTCGATCTTGCTGGTGCCGGCGCGGCTGCCCGAACCCGGGTAGTAGTAGTACAGCACGCCGAAGTCGTAGCCGACGTCGCCCACGGCGAATTTGTAGCCACCGTAGAAGTCCATTTCCAGGTTGCTGCCGTTGTAGAAATCGCTGTTGATGTTGGAGTTCCAGTTGCCCAGGTAAAAGCCGGACTTGTGGGCAAAGTCAAAACCCCCTTGCAGCGCGGGTTTTTTGTTGGTTTGCGAAATGCCGCGGAACCGATACTCGGAGAACAGGCCGACGTTGCCAGTGATCGTGTAGTCGGGCTCCGGGGCCTTCTGTTGGGCCATGGCGCCGGCGGATGCGGCCGACAGGGCAGCCAGAAGAACGATGCGTGCGGGTTTCAAGGTCATGTGGTGCTCCAGTAAAAAAGTGTTGCGGAGCGGTTTAGCAGGGATCGTGCCAAAACCGGTACGCCGCCATCTCGCTGGCAACCGACCCAACTCCGGTGCACAAACACGGTGACTTGCGCGCTCAGCCTCACCAGAAATGCACGGATTCTGTGCATGGCAGGGCAATTTTTCGGTTCTGCACCACTTTAGGAACTATTTAGGGGAGGGGGAAGCCATGAGCCTGTCTTTGGTGCAAAGCCGGTCCCTGGTGGGGCTGCAGGCCTTGCCGGTCACCGTGGAAGTGCACTTGGCCAACGGATTGCCCAGCTTCACGCTGGTGGGCCTGGCCGAGGTGGAGGTGAAGGAGGCCCGCGAGCGCGTGCGCAGCGCCCTGCAGAACTGCGGCCTGGAATTCCCCAGCAACAAGCGCATCACGGTCAATCTGGCGCCGGCCGATCTCCCCAAAGATTCTGGCCGTTACGACCTGCCCATCGCCCTGGGCATCCTGGCCGCCAGTGGACAGATCGACCGACAGCGCCTCGCCGGCCATGAGTTTGCTGGGGAGTTGTCGTTGTCGGGCGAGCTGCGGCCCGTGCGCGGCGCCCTGGCCATGGGCTTGGCACTGGCCGCCCAGGGACAGGCCCGTCCCTTGGTGCTGCCACTGGACAGCGCGCGCGAAGCCGCGCTGGTGCCTGGCCTGCCGGTTCACGGCGCAGGGCACCTGCTGGACGTGGTGCGCCAGTTCCTGCCAGGCCCGGGCACCCCCGAGGCCGACTGGCCCGTACTGCCCCCGCCCGAGCCACCCCGTCCCCTCACGGGCTGTGGTGATCTGGCCGATGTGCGGGGCCAGGCCGCGGCCAAGCGCGCGCTGGAGATTGCCGCAGCCGGTGGTCACAGCCTCCTGATGGTCGGCCCACCGGGCGCCGGCAAGTCCATGCTGGCCCAGCGCTTTGCCGGGCTGCTGCCGGCCATGACCCAGGCCGAGGCCCTGGAAAGCGCGGCCCTGGCCAGCCTGGCCGGCCACTTCAGCCCCGAGAGGTTCTGGCAGCGCCCCACCCGCGCCCCCCACCACACCGCGAGCGCCGTGGCCCTGGTGGGGGGCGGGTCGCCGCCGCGGCCCGGGGAAATCTCGCTCGCGCACCAGGGGGTGCTGTTCCTCGACGAGCTGCCGGAATTCCCGCGCAGCGCGCTGGAGGCCTTGCGTGAACCCCTGGAAACGGGCCAGATCCGCATCGCCCGGGCCACCCGGCAGGCCGAGTTCCCGGCGCGCTTCCAGCTGCTCGGGGCCATGAACCCCTGCCCCTGCGGCTACCTGGGCTCGGCGCGCAAGGCCTGCCGCTGCACCCCCGACCAGGTGGCGCGTTACCAGGGCCGGCTCAGCGGCCCGCTGCTGGACCGCATCGACCTGCACGTGGAGGTGCCCGACCTGGACCCGCAGGCCCTGCTGCAACTGCCCGCGGGTGAACCCAGCGCCCAGGTGCAGGCGCGCTGCGGCGCGGCCCGCGACCGCGCCCTGGCACGCCAGGGCAAACCCAACCAGGCCCTGCAGGCCGCCGACCTCGACCACAGCCTGCGGCTGGAGCCCGAAGCGGCGCGATTCCTCACCGGGGCCGCCACGCGGCTGGGCTGGTCGGCCCGCAGCACCCACCGCGCCCTGCGCGTGGCCCGCACTATTGCCGACCTAGCAGGCTCGACGTCGCTGGGCACCCCGCATGTGGCCGAAGCCCTGCAGTACCGGCACGTGCTGACCCAGCTGCGCGCCTGAGCGAGGGGCCTGCCCCGGCCGTCCCCGCACGCCTCAACGGCGTGGACTCATTGCTTGGTCAGGGTGTTGTTGCTCTCCACCCGGACCACGTTGCCCGTGGCCCAGGCCGGCTGCGGCTCCTGTTCGAAGCTGCGAACGCTGCCGTCCTTCATCTTGACCGTGGTCACCCAGACCTTCTTGCTGGTGACCTTCTTCTGCACCTCGTTGCCCACGTAACCCCCGGCGGCCGCACCACCGACAGTGGCCAGGGTCTTGCCGGTGCCGCCACCCACCTGGTTGCCGAGCAGGCCGCCGATGACGGCCCCGCCGATCACCCCGACCGCCCCGCCCTTGCCTTTGCGGGTTTCCTGCTTGACCTCCTGCACGGTGCCACAGCTGCTGCCGCAGGTGGTCAGGACCATGGCCGTCTTGGCCTGGTCCACCATCGAGGGGGATGACGCCGGCTGCGCCAGCGCAACCCCCATGCCGGTCAGCAGCATGCCCACCCACAGCCCTTGCGCCCACAACGCCCTGGTGTTCATGTGCATCTCCTCGAATGGGTTGGTGACACGGCATATGGTCCTCCCAGCCCCCCCAAAGGTCAAGGGCCCGCACCTGGCGGTGCGGGCCCTTGACTCCGGCGGCAGGCGAGCCTCAGGTGCCGGTGTAGACCGGGCTGGCCGTGGGCCGCACGGCCGGCGCCTGGGTCGGCTGTGGCTCGTTGTTGGCGCGCAGGGTGTTGCCGTCCACCACCACCTGGGCGCCGACCGCCGGGGCCACGGCCTGCTCGAGGGTGCGGATGCTGCCGTCTTCCATGCGCACGCGCACCTGGAACACGGTGTCCTTCTTGACCTGTTTCTCGATCGCGTTGCCGGCATAGCCACCGCCCACGGCACCCAGGATGGTGGCGGCGGCACGGCCGCTGCCGTGGCCGATCTGGTTGCCCACGATGGCCCCCAGCACCCCCCCGGCCACAGCGCCCGTACCGTTGGTGGCACCGGCGCGCTGCACCGGGGTCACGGCTTCCACCGTGCCGCAGTTGGCGCAGGCGGCGCGGGCCGGCGCATGGGCCACCGGTTGGCCAGCGTAGCTGGGTGAGCTGGTGGCCACGGTGTCGCTGGACGGCGTGCCGTGTGCCACGGGCGCAGGCTTGCGGGCCACGGGGCGCGGAGCGGCTTCGGTGGCAACCATCGGGGCTTTGGGTGTTTGCGCATTGGCCACGGCCGGGGCGGCCGGCACCGTGTCGGCGGGTGCGGTCACGGCCGCCACCGGCGGATCGGCTGGCTTGGTCTGCGTGTGCACCAGGACTGCTCCCAGGGCGGCCACGGCCACGCCCAGCACCCCCACGGCCGCCCACAGCGGCTTGTTGCTGGTCGAGGAGACCGATTCGGGCGTGGTTTGAAGCGTGGTGTTCATGGTGATTCCTTTCTGTGCCTTGCGGCGTTCTCTGCAAGCCGGATTCTGTCGCCCGGCGTGCCTTTATTCAACGCCAAAACCCCAGGCCGGCGCACGCACACCCGGCAAATTCTGGTGACGGGTTGTAACAACCCTGGCCTGGCCGGGCGGGCCCGCCACACGCAGACCCTGACCGTCAGAGGTTGGGGGCCAGCAGCCGCTGCAGTTCGGTCTCGGCCAGGCCACGGCGCTGCGCCTGGTCCTGCAGCTGGTCCTCGCCGATCCTGCCGACGTTGAAATAGGTGCTGTCGGGGTGGCTCAGGTAGAAGCCGCTGACGCTGGCGGCCGGCGTCATGGCCAGGCTGTCGGTCAGGCCCATGCCGATCTCGTCGCAGCGCAGCAGCTCGAACAGGCCGCGCTTGACGCTGTGGTCCGGGCAGGCAGGGTAGCCGGGCGCGGGGCGGATGCCACGGTATTTCTCGGCGATCAGCTCTTCACAAGTGAGCGCCTCCTGCGGCGCATAGCCCCACAGGTCCTTGCGCACGCGCTCGTGCAAGCACTCGGCAAAGGCTTCGGCCAGGCGGTCGGCCAGGGCCTTGAGCATGATGGACGAGTAGTCGTCATGGTCGGCCAGGAAGCGCTGCTCGCGCGCGGCCACCCCCAGCCCGGCGGTGACGGCGAACGCCCCCACGTAATCGGGGGCCCCGCCGTGCGGGGTCACGAAGTCGGCCAGGCAGCGGCTCGGGCGCATCACGCCCTCGATGGCCTGCTTCTCGGTCTGCTGACGCAGGCCGTGCCAGGTCAGCGCCAACTGCTGGCGCGACTCGTCGGTGTAGAGCGCGATGTCGTCGTTGTGCACGCTGTGGGCGGGCCAGAAGCCCAGCACGGCGCTGGCAGTGAGCCAGCGGCCCTCGATCAGGCGCTGCAGCATACGCTTGCCGTCGGACAGCACCCGCACGGCCTCGGCGCCCACCACCTCGTCCTGCAGGATGGCCGGGTAGGGTCCGGCCAGGTCCCAGGTCTGGAAGAACGGGCCCCAGTCGATGTACCGGGCCAGCTCGGTCAGGTCGAAGTTCTTGAACACGCGCCGGCCCAGGAACTTCGGTTGCGGCGGGGTGTAGCCGGCCCAGGCGATGGGGGTCTTGTTGGCGCGCGCCTTGGCAAGGGGCCAGAGCGGCACCTGCTTCTTGTTGGCGTGCTGCTGGCGCACTTTGTCGTAGTCGGCATTGAGCTCGGCGATGTACTTGGTCGCCTGCTCGGAGAGCAGCCCCTGGGCCACGCTGACGCTGCGCGAGGCGTCGGGCACGTAGACCACCGGCCCCTCGTAGTGCGGCGCGATCTTCACCGCGGTGTGCACGCGGCTGGTGGTGGCGCCGCCGATCAGCAGCGGGATCTTCCTGATGCGGAAGTGCTCGTCCTTCTGCATCTCGCCTGCCACGTACTGCATCTCCTCCAGGCTGGGCGTGATCAGGCCCGACAGGCCCACGATGTCCGCGCCCTCGACCTTGGCGCGGGCCAGGATCTCGTGACACGGCACCATCACGCCCATGTTCACCACCTCGAAGTTGTTGCACTGGAGCACGACGGTGACGATGTTCTTGCCGATGTCGTGCACGTCGCCCTTCACGGTGGCGATCACGATCCTGCCCTTGCTCCTGGCCTCGCCGCCGGCATCGACCAGCGCCTTCTTCTCGGCTTCGATGTAGGGCAGCAGGTGGGCGACCGCCTGCTTCATCACGCGCGCGCTCTTCACCACCTGCGGCAGGAACATCTTGCCGGCGCCGAAGAGGTCGCCGACGACGTTCATGCCGTCCATCAGCGGGCCCTCGATCACCTCGATCGGGCGCCCGCCGCGCGCGGCGATCGCGGCCCGCGCCTCCTCGGTGTCCTCGACGATGTGGCTCGCGATGCCCTTGACCAGCGCGTGCGTCAGCCGGGCCTCGACCGGCCCCTCGCGCCACGCGAGGTCCTCGCCGGCGTCCTTCGCCTTGCCCTTGACCGTCTCCGCGAACGTGACGAGGCGCTCGGTCGGCCGAGTGCCGCCCGTGAGCTCGGGCTGCCGGCGGCAGTGCGACGCTTCAAGGATCTGGTGCAGGGCGCCATCGACGCGATCCCCGCTTGTCCTGGCGCCAGTGAACTGCGCGGCCTGATCCTGATCGAGGCCCGTCGCCTCATCCCCGAAGAGATCTCGCGACTCGCGGCTTCGACGCCGGGCGTGATGGTGGCGAGCGATGGGCGTATCGAAAACGGCAAAGGCCATCCTCGTGGTGTGGGCACGTTTGCCCGCGTGCTGGGTCGTTATGTTCGCGAACAAAAGGCAC
>CAZKDU010000109.1:0-6400 GCA_964551485.1 uncultured Burkholderiaceae bacterium | reverse complement strand
ATGATGGCAACCGTTTTGCCCTTGATCAGGCTCAGGTCACAGTCTTTGTCGTAAAAAACTTTCATTTCAATCTCCGGAGATTAGACAGGCGCAGGTCCGCCCTTGGCGACAGGCTCGGGGCGAACGGGTGTTCCCCTCTTCACACGACACCGCCCACGTCGAGCCCATCCAGACGTGCGCGGCACTTGGATGGTGTCAGACGCGCAGGATGCGCTCCCCGCGGCCAATGCCGCTGGAGCCGGTGCGCACCGTTTCCAGGATGGCGCTGCGATCAATGGCGTCCAGGAACGCATCGTTCTTGGACTGCACGCCGGTCAGCTCGATGGTGTAACTCTTCTCGGTCACGTCGATGATGCGGCCGCGGAAGATGTCGGCCATGCGCTTCATCTCCTCGCGCTCCTTGCCGACCGCGCGCACCTTCACCATCATGAGCTCACGCTCGGTGTAGGCGCCCTCGGTCAGGTCCACCACCTTCACGACCTCGATGAGGCGGTTCAGGTGCTTGGTGATCTGTTCGATCACGTCGTCAGAGCCCGAGGTCTGGATGGTCATGCGCGAGAGGCTCGCGTCCTCGGTCGGCGCCACAGTCAGCGACTCGATGTTGTAGCCACGGGCCGAGAACAGGCCCACCACGCGGGATAGCGCGCCCGGCTCGTTTTCCAGAAGTACGGCGATGATGTGTTTCATGCGATTCCTCTTTTTGCCGCCCTCCCCCGATACCGGTAAGCATCGGGCTTGGCGGACAATAGATTCGTCAGTTTGCTATGGATTCAATAGCGCCTTGCCCAATCTGGACAAGGGCCGGAAGCGAGTTTGTTCAGAGATCCTCGGAGCCGAGCAGCATCTCGGTGATGCCCTTGCCAGCCTGCACCATCGGGAACACGTTCTCGGTCGGGTCGGTGCGGAAGTCCATGAACACGGTGCGGTCCTTGAGCTTGCGCGCCTCGCGCAGCGCCGGCTCCACGTCCTGCGGGCGCTCGATCAGCATGCCAACATGGCCATAGGCCTCGGCCAGCTTCACGAAGTTGGGCAGTGCGTCCATGTAGCTGTGGCTGTAGCGGCCCTCGTAGTCGAGTTCCTGCCACTGGCGCACCATGCCCAGGTAGCGGTTGTTCAGCGAGATGACCTTGATCGGCGTGTTGTACTGCAGGCAGGTTGACAGCTCTTGGATGCACATCTGCACTGAGCCTTCGCCGGTGATGCAGTACACCTCGCTGTCGGGCTTGGCCAGCTTGATGCCCATGGCGTAGGGAATGCCCACGCCCATGGTGCCCAAGCCGCCGGAATTGATCCAGCGGCGCGGCTCGTTGAAGCGGTAGAACTGCGCCGCCCACATCTGGTGCTGGCCCACGTCGGACGTGATGTAGGTGTCCACGTCCTTGGTCATGTTCCACAGCGTCTCGACCACGTACTGCGGCTTGATGACGTCCTTGTTGTGGCGGTCGTACTTCAGGCAGTCGCGCTTGCGCCAACCCTCGATGCTGCTCCACCAGGCGCCCAGGGCCTCCGTGTCGGGCTTGAGGCCCGATTCCCGGATCATGCCGATCAGCTCGGTCAGCACGTCCTTGACATCGCCCACGATCGGGATGTCGACCTTGACGCGTTTGGAGATGCTCGACGGGTCGATGTCGATGTGAATGATCTTGCGCTCGTTCTGCGCGAAGTGCTTGGGGTTGCCGATCACGCGGTCGTCGAAGCGCGCGCCCACCGCCAGCAGCACGTCGCAGTTCTGCATCGCGTTGTTGGCCTCGATCGTGCCATGCATGCCCAGCATGCCCAGGAACTTGGGGTCGCTGGCCGGGTAGGCACCCAGGCCCATCAGGGTGTTGGTGCAGGGGAAACCCAGCATGTCCACCAGGGTGCGCAGTTCGTTGGACGCATTGCCCAGCAGCACACCGCCACCGCCCGCCCCAGCCACTTGCCGGCGCTTTTCATCCAGTTGCAACGCCTTGCGGATCTGTCCGCCGTGACCCTTGCGCACCGGGTTGTAAGAGCGCATCGCCACGCTGTCGGGGTAGCCTGTCCAGGGCGCCTTGTTGAAGGAAACGTCCTTGGGCACGTCCACCACCACCGGGCCGGGGCGGCCGCTGCGGGCGATGTGAAAGGCCTTCTTCAACGTGGTGGCCATGTCGCGCACATCCTTGATCAGGAAGTTATGCTTGACGATGGGCCGGGTAATGCCGACCGTGTCGCATTCCTGGAAAGCGTCCAGGCCAATGGCGTGCGTCGGCACCTGGCCACTGATGATCACCATCGGGATGCTGTCCATGTAGGCCGTGGCAATGCCGGTCACGGCATTGGTCAGCCCAGGGCCAGAGGTGACTAGCGCCACGCCCACGTCGCCGGTGGCGCGCGCATAGCCATCGGCCGCGTGCACGGCGGCCTGCTCGTGGCGCACCAGCACGTGCTGAATGGTGTCCTGCTGATAGAACGCGTCGTAGATGTGCAGCACTGCCCCACCTGGGTAACCCCAGATGTACTGGACGTTCTCGGCTTGCAGAGATTTGACGAGGATCTCAGCGCCACGCAACTCGGGCGACGCAGAAGAAGGGGTGGTGGCGGCGGCGGCCGACGCCAGTTCGGCTTTGGAGATTTCCATGATGATGAACCTTTGCGAATTTCTCTAACGAAAAACCTTGGGTGCCCCTTTGCCTGCCTTTTTGGGGCCGCATTGGGACTTTGGACCACAGCCATGGGCGCCAGGTGCTGGGCGCCGGACGGTGAGCCGTTTGCTGTCAGATAGCCTGCCATTATCGCACCTGCGCCAGGAAAAATCCCGATCCCCTGAAAAATCGCATTGCAATGCGATAATTCCGCCGTACCGCGCAGGCTGTTCCCACGAGTTCCTGCGCCCCTCATCATCCATTCCGCCAGGGTCGGCCCGCCGCCCGGCTCTCCCCTGGACCCAGCCCTTGGCCACCGAATCCGAACTGTCCGACTTTCTCGAGAGTGTGGAGAAGCGGGCCTTCAAGCGCACCGTCTACCACGTCCGCGACGAAGAAGCCGCCCTGGACATCGTGCAGGACAGCATGATGAAATTGGCCGAGCACTATGGCGACAAGCCTGCGGGCGAGTTGCCCATGCTGTTCCAGCGCATTCTCTCCAACACCACGCTGGACTGGTTCAGGCGGCAGAAAACCCGCAACGCCCTGTTTTCCAACCTCAGCGACTTCGAGTCCGCAGGCGAAGACGGTGACTTCGACCTGCTCGAAACCCTGATGCCCCAGCAGGGCGGCGAGGCCGTGGAAAGCGCCGAAGACCAGACCCGGCGGGCACAGATCCTGCAGGAAATCGAGGCCGCGATCACTGAACTACCGCCCCGTCAACGCGAGGCCTTTCTGATGCGTTATTGGGAGGAAATGGACGTCGCTGAAACAGCCGCTGCCATGGGCTGCTCCGAAGGCAGCGTCAAAACGCACTGTTCCCGCGCCGTCCAGGCACTCAGCAAGGCCTTGAGGGCCAGGGGAATCCAGCCATGAAGTACACCACCACACCGCTCTCGCAAGCCCAGGCAATGCAGGACCGTTTCGCCCGCCGTCTGGCAGACCGCCTGGACGCCGCGCCCGCCGAGTTGCCGCACGACATCAGCGAGCGCCTGCGCGCCGCACGGGTGCAGGCCCTGGCCCGGCGCAAAGTGGTGCGCGTACAGGCACGCGCGGCCCAGGCCGTCGGCGTGCACGCCGACGGCACCGCCTCGCTCAGCTTCCCCGGGACCGAACTCGGCTGGTGGGGCCGCCTGGCCTCGGCCCTGCCTCTGCTGGCCCTGCTGGCCGGCCTGATCGCCCTGAACACCGTGATCGACGACGACCGCGCCCGCGAGGTGGCCGACGTCGACAGCGCCCTGCTCACCGACGACCTGCCCCCCGCTGCCTATGCAGACCCCGGCTTTGTGGAGTACCTGAGGGCCGGTATGGATTCCGGGCGCAACACGCTATGAGCCCACGCGCGCTGCGCCAGTCTGCCCCCTTCACTGACCTGCGCCTCGCCCAGGCCGGTGTGCTGTTGGCGCTTGGATTGCTGGCCGGGCCCGGCTGGGCCCAATCCAACACCGCCCCCTCGCCCGCTGCACCCGCCTCGGCCCATGCCGTCAACCCTGCCGGCCCGCGCTGGCTGGAATTGGGGCGCACCCAGCAGGTCGCCTTGCAGCCCCTGGCCAGCCACTGGGACCAGCTCAGCGTGGCGCAAAAACGCAAATGGATCGCGCTCTCGCACAACTACGCCAGCCTGTCTGCCGAACAACAAGCCGTGCTGCACAGCCGCATGGCCGAGTGGGTGGCCTTGAGCCCGCAGCAGCGCGCCCAGGCCCGGCTGAGCTTCGCCGAAACCACCCAGATCGCGCCCGACGATAAAAAGGCCAAGTGGCAGGCCTACCAGGCCCTGAGTGAGGAGGAGAAGCAGCGCCTCGCCCACCGCTCGACCAAACCCAGCGGCGCGGCCACGGCCGTCAAACCGGTGCCGGCGCAGAAACTGGTAGCCGTGCCAGCCCCCAAGAGCAGCGCCCCGCGCGTGCCCAAGATCGTCACCTCGCCCAAGAACGTGGACCGCCACACCCTGCTGCCCCAGCCGGCAGCCTCCGCCCCTGCCGCGGTGGCGCCTCCTGTTGGCGAAGCGCCCCTGTACCCGTCCCGGTGAACACGCCCCTGTCCCCTCCGGCCTCAGCAGCCACACCCGGCCTGCGCCGGCGCATGGCCTGCTGGCTCTACGAAGGCATGCTGATGTTCGGCGTGGTCTTCATCGCCGGCTACCTGTTCGGTACCCTGAGCCAGACCCGCAACGCCCTGGACAACCGGCACACGCTGCAAGCCTTTCTGTTCGTGGTGTTCGGCATCTACTTCGTGTGGTTCTGGTCCAAGGGCCAGACCCTGGCCATGAAGACCTGGCACATCCGCGTGGTGGACCGCGCCGGCCACCCGCTCAGCCAGCCGCGCGCCCTGCTGCGCTACGTGCTGTGCTGGCTCTGGTTCCTGCCGCCGCTGGCGGTGGTGGCGCCGTTCGGCCTGAGCGGCGCCGAGACCCTGGTGATTGTGGCCGGCTGGGTGCTGGTCTGGGCTGTGCTGAGCCGCTTCCACCCCGAGCGCCAGTTCTGGCACGACGCGCTGGCTGGAACCCGCCTGGTCAGCTCCGAGCCGTTGAGCCGCTGAGTGCGCGGCGCCGCACCGGCCACTTCACCCGGGTGGCCACCACAGACCCACGCCACGAGCCCCCTTTGGACAGACTGCCACCACCGGCCAGGACACGGCAGCTGCACACTGGTTCTGCCACATTCCTCGGTCACAATGTGCGCATGACTGCTCCCCCGCCTGGCGCTCCCCACACGCCCGACAGCAACCCCCAGAAAACCCGCCGCGGCCTGAGCCGCATCTGGCACGCCACCGGCTACTCCATGGAAGGCCTGCGCGCCGGCTGGGGCGAGACTGCCTTCCGCCAGGAGGCCACGGCCGCGTTGCTGCTGCTGCCAGCCGCCTGCTGGCTCGGCCGCAGCTGGGTCGAGACCGCGCTGCTGGCCGGCTCGGTGCTGCTGGTGATGATCGTGGAGCTGCTCAACACCGGCATCGAGACCGCGATCGACCGCATCGGCCCGGAGTGGCACGACCTCTCCAAGCGCGCCAAGGACATGGGCAGCGCCGCTGTGCTGCTGAGCCTGCTGCTGTGGGCCGGCACCTGGGCCGGGGCGCTGTGGACACGGTGGCAGCCATGAGCGCGGTGGCCACCCCGGCGTTCTCGGTCTGTGTGTACTGCGGCTCGCGCGAAGGCCTGCGCCCAGCCTATGCCGAGGCCGCGCGCACGGTCGGCCAGTGGATCGGCGCCCATGGCGGCCAGCTGGTCTACGGCGGCGGCCGCCAGGGCCTGATGGGCATTGTGGCCGACGCCACCCTGGCCGCCGGCGGCCGGGTGGTCGGGGTGATCCCGCGCGCCCTGGTCGAGAAGGAGTGGGCGCACCACGGCTGCACCGAGCTGCACGTGGTTGAAACCATGCACGAGCGCAAACGCCTGATGGCCGAGCACGCCGATGCCTTCCTGGCGCTGCCCGGCGGCATCGGCACGTTCGAGGAGTTCTTCGAGGTCTGGACCTGGCGCCAGCTCGGCTACCACGACAAGCCCGTGGGCCTGCTCGACCTGGACGGCTACTACGAGGGCCTGCGCCGGTTCTTGGCGCACACCGTGCAGCAGCAGTTCATGGGGGAATGGCAGATGGACCTGATCGAGGTGGGCGAGTCGCCGCAGGCCTTGCTGCGCTCGCTGGTGCAGACGGCCGGGCTGAGCGCCGTGTCGCGCCTGGAGCAGGTCTAGGAGCGGGCCGCGTCGACCGTGGCCTGCGGCCAGCGCAGGGCCCGGCGCTGGCCGCGGCAGACTCAGATCGCGGTCTCGTCCTGCTCGCCGGTGCGGATGCGCACCACGC
>CAZKDU010000108.1:0-6433 GCA_964551485.1 uncultured Burkholderiaceae bacterium | reverse complement strand
GAACAGCAGCGCCAGCACAAACACCACAGCCAGCGCTCCTGCGGACTTGCGGAATTCGCGGCTGGTGCCGGTCAGGTCGGTGGCGTAGCCGGGCTTGAGCACCTGGCGCGCGCTGCGGTCCATGAAGGCCAGGGCCTCGCCCAGGGCGTAGCCGGGCGCCAGGTTGGCAGTGATGACGGCGGCGCGGCGCTGGCCGAAGTGGTTGAGCTCGCGCGGCACCACCACCTCGCGCGCCTTCACCAAGGCCGACAGCGGGGCCATGACTTCGACCCCGTTCTTCTGCCCGCGCACGAAGATGCGGTCGATGTCGTCGGGTGCGTCGCGGCCGCCGCGGCCGGTCTGCACCACCACGTCGTACTGCTCGCCGTCGCGCTTGTAGCGCGTGACCTGGCGCCCGCCGAGCATGGTCTCGACGGCGCGCGCCACCGCCTCCACGCTCACGCCCAGGTCGGCCGCCTTCTCGCGGTCCACCTCGAGCCGGATCTCGGGCTTGTTCAGACGCAGGTCGGTGTCCACCTGCACGATGCCCGGGTTCTGCGCCATCGCCGCGCGCAGGGCCGCCACCGCCTGTGCCAGCTCGGGGTAGCCCTCGGAGGTCATGACAACGAAGTTCAGCGGCCGCTCGCGGAAGCCCTGGCCGAGCGAGGGCGGCGTGATCGGGAAGGCCTGCACCCCGGGCAGGCTGCCCAGGCGCGGCGTGATCTCGCGCGCGATCTCCAGCGTGCTGCGCTGGCGCTGCTCCCAGGGCACGGCGCGCAGGAACACGCTGCCCTGCGCCACCGTGGGGTTGCCGTTGACCACAAACACGCGGTCGAACTCGCGGTAGCCCTGACCCACCTGCTCCACCGCCTCGGCATAGCGCTGGGTGTAGTCCAGGGTGGCGCCGTCGGGGCCGTTGATCACGGCCAGCACCACGCCGCGGTCTTCCAGCGGCGACAGCTCGCTCTTCATGGCCGCCAGCAGCGCGGCGGCCAGCGCACCGCTGGCCAGCATCACCGCCACCACCAGCCAGCGCCGGTGCAGCGCCCAGTCCAGCGCCCGCGCGTAGCCGCGCGTGAGCCCGCCCAGCAGCCGCTCCATGCCGCGGTCGAACCAGCCCGGGTGCGGGTTGTGGCGCAGCAGCTGGGACGACATCATGGGCGAGAGCGTGAGCGCGACGAAGCCCGACACCACCACCGCCCCGGCCAGGGCCAGCGCGAACTCGGTGAACAGCCGCCCGGTGCGCCCGGGCGCGAACGCCAGCGGCGCATAGACCGCGGCCAGGGTCAGGGTCATGGCCACCACGGCGAAGCCGATCTCGCGGGCGCCGCGGATCGCCGCCTGGAACGGCGGCACGCCATCCTCGATGTGACGGTAGATGTTCTCCAGCACCACGATGGCGTCGTCCACCACCAAGCCAATGGCCAGCACCAGGGCCAGCAGGGTCAGGGTGTTGATGGAAAAACCCGCCAGCGCCATCAGCGCGAAGCTGCCGATCAGCGACACCGGGATGGTGACCAGCGGGATGATGGAGGCGCGCACCGTGCGCAGGAACACGAAGATCACCAGCGCCACCAGCACCACCGCCTCCAGGATGGTGTAGAACACCGCCTGGATCGAGCGGTCGTTGAAGACCGAGTTGTCGTTGGCCACGTCCACCTGCACGCCCGGCGGCAGCTGCTGGCGGATCTGCCCGAGCAGCTGGCGCACGCCGGCCGACAGCTGCAGCGGGTTGGCCGTGGCCTGGCGGATCACGCCCAGGGCGATGGCGTCGCGCTTGTTCAGGCGCACGCTGGTGCGCTCTTCCAGCGGGCCCTGCTCCACCCGCGCCACGTCGGCGATGCGGATGGCCTGGCCGTTGACGCTGCGCACCACCACCTGGGCGAACTGCGCCGGCGTCTGCAGGTCGGTCGCGGCGGTCACGTTGAACTCGCGCATGCGGCTCTCGATGCGCCCGGCTGGTACCTCCAGGTTGCTGCGGCGCAGCGCGTCCTCCACGTCCTGCGTGGTCAGGCGGTAGGCGGCCAGGCGGTCGGCATCGACCCAGATGCGCATGGAGAACTTGCGCTCGCCAAACACCCGCACGTCGGCCGCGCCCGGCACCGTCTGCAGCATCGGCTTGATGAGCCGGTTGGCCACGTCAGTCAGGCGCAGCGCGCTCAGCGTGTCCGAGCTCAGCGCCAGCCAGATCACCGGCGAGGCGTCGGCCTCAACCTTGGCGATCACCGGCTCGTCGATGCCCTGGGGCAGCTTCTGGCGCACCCGGCTGACCTTGTCGCGCACGTCGGCGGCGGCCGAGTCGGCTTCACGCGAGAGCAGGAAGCGCACCGTGATCTGGCTCTGCTCCTGCCGGCTGATCGAGGTGATCACGTCCACCCCCTCGATGCCGGCCAGCGAGTCCTCCAGCACCTTGCTGACCTGCGACTCCATGACCTCGCTGGAGGCGCCGCCGAAGCGCGTCTCCACCGTCACCACGGGCTCGTCGATCTTCGGGTACTCACGCACCGACAGTCGGGTGAACGAGACCCAGCCCACCAGCACGATCAGCAGCGACAGCACGGTGGCGAACACCGGCCGGCGGATCGAAATTTCGGGCAACTGCACGTGCGGCTCCGGGACAGTTCAGCGGACCGGGGCAGAGGCCGGCGCCGAGGCCGGTGCAGCCGGGCCCAACACACGCAGCGGCGTGCCGTCCTGCTGCAGCCGCTGCTGGCCCGCCAGCACCACGGTCTGGCCAGCGCGCAGGCCCTCGGTGACCTCGACCAGGCCCTGGCGGCGCAGGCCCAGCCGCACCTCCTGGCGCTGCGACACCGGCACACCTTCGGCCGCCCCGCCCGATGCAGATGCTGGCGCAGCCCCGCGCGGCGGCTGCACCAGAAACACGTACTGCCGCCCGCCCTGTGGCACCACCGCCTCCTCGGGCACGATCAGGGCCGCGTCCCGACTGCCGAACACCACGGTGGCGCGCGCGAACATGCCCGGGCGCAGCGGCTGCCCGGCCCCGCCGTTGCCTGCACCGCCTGCACCACCCGCGTTGCTTGCGTTGCGTGTGGCGGGCTCGGCCGGGTCGAGCACCTGGCCGGCGCTGTTGGGCAGCACGGCGCGCACCGCGACCGAGCGGCCGTTGGCGTCGAGCAGCGGGTCGATGGCCTCGACGCGCGCCACGAAGCGCCGCCCGGGCAGCGCGTCGAGCTGCAGTTCCACCGCCTGGCCGCGCCGCAGTTTGGCCTGGTCACGCTCGGGCAGGCGGAAGTCCACGTACATGGTGGACAGGTCTTCCAGGTTCACCAGATCGGCCCCGTCCTTGACGAAGTCGCCCAGGTTCACGCCGCGGATGCCAAGCGTGCCGTCGAACGGCGCGCTGATGCGCATGCGCGCCAGCCGCGCCTGGGCCAGCGCCAGCTGGGCCTCGGCCACCTGCAGGCTGGCCGCACTCTCGTCGAGCACGCGCTGGGCCACGAACTGGCGCGCCACCAGCTCCTGGTTGCGCTGGTGGTTGGCGCGCGCCACCGAGACCTGGGCCTGGGCCTGGCTGAGCTCGGCGCGCTGCAGGCTGTCGTCGAGCTGCACCAGCACCTGGCCACGGCGCACCCGCGCGCCGTCGGCAAACCCCAGAGCCACCACCCGGCCGGCCACCTCGGGGCGCAGCACCACACTCTGGCGCGAGCGCAGCGTGCCCACGGCCTGCACGTCGTCCTGCAAGCGGGTGGTCTGGACCGCCGCCACCTCGACCCCGGCCAGGGCCGCTGTGGCGCTGGCTGCGCCATTGCCACTGCCCGTGCCGCCGTTGCCGTTGGCCACGATCTCGCGCGGCGCGACCGGGCGCGACTGTTGCCACCAGGCCGTGACCGAAGCCGCGGCGATGCCGGTGGCTGCCACCACCCAATACACTGCTTTTATTGCCATGACACCTCGCCCGGAACCGCCCGGGATCGCACCCACGCGGCAATGTAGCAGGCCCCCGGCGCACCCGCAGGCCCAGGCACGGGCAGGTTTACACGGGGTTTACAGAAAAGCCGCGCGGGGGCTGGTGCAAGTCGGGACGCGCCGAGACCGCATCAGCCGCGACCCAGGGCCTGGTCCACGCCGCGGTTGGCCAGGGCATCGGCGCGCTCGTTGCCCGGGTCGCCGGCATGGCCCTTGACCCAGCGCCAGTCGATCTGGTGGCCACCCGTGCTGACCAGCCCGTCCAGGCGCTGCCACAGCTCCACGTTCTTCACCGGCTGCTTGGACGCGGTGCGCCAGCCACGCGCCTTCCAGCCATGGATCCACTCGGTGATGCCCTTGCGCACGTACTCGCTGTCCAGGTAAAGCGTGACCTGGCAGGGCCGTTTGAGGGCCGAAAGGGCCTCGATCACGGCCAGCAGTTCCATGCGGTTGTTGGTGGTGCCCAGCTCGCCGCCAAACAGCTCCTTCTCGGTGCTGCCGGCCTTGAGCAGCACGCCCCAGCCGCCGGGGCCGGGGTTGCCCTTGCAAGCCCCGTCGGTGTAAATCTCGATCGCGTTCAAAAGCAGGTCCGTTCCTTGTTGTTGGGTTCACACAATGTTTGACACCCGGCCGCCCACCGGGGTGGCCGGCTCAGGGGTGATCGCGGTGCACCTGATTGGCCACCGGCACCGGGGCCGCGGCGCGCGGGCGCAGCTGTTTCCAGCCGGCTTCGAGCAGCCGCATGCCGCGCACGCGCTTGACCGCCACCACGCAGTAGGCCGCCCCCAGGATCGGCCACCAGCGTGCGCCGGCGCGGTCCATCCAGGCCATGCGGTCCAGCCACTGCGGGCTGGCCACGGCCGGCCGATAACAGCCGAAGCGCCCAGACTCGACCTCGAAGCTCAGCAGCCGCAGCCAGTCGCGCAGCCGCCAGCAGCCGATGAACTCACCCGGGTCGGGCCAGAACAGCTCGCCCCAGCCCAGGCGCCGGTAGAGCCGGCCACGGCGCTGGCGCAGCCCCCAGAGGCTGGTCGGGTTGAGGCCACAGATCACCACCCGGCCCTCGGGCACCAGCACGCGCTCGACCTCGCGCAGCGTGGCGTGCGGGTCGCCGCTGAGCTCCAGCGTGTGCGACAGCACCACCAGATCGAGCGTGGCCGCGCCAAAAGGCAGCGCCGTGACGTCGGTGACCAGGCTGGCGCGCGCGGGCGCCGGGCTGCCGGCTGGCCAGGCGGTCCAGCGGTGCGGCATGCGGTTGGCCTGCAGGGCATCAAGCCCGGGCAGGCCGATCTGCAGCGCGTGGTAGCCGAACACATCGGCCACGCTGCGCTCGCATTGCTGGCGCTCCCACTCGAGCAAATAACGGCCGGGGGGGGTTTCCAACCAGTGCTGCAAACTTATAATTTGATCGCCCATGACATTGACCCCGCTGCCCGCCTTTGTCGACAACTACATCTGGCTGTTGCATGACGGCCAGCGGGCCTTGGTGGTGGACCCTGGCGAGTCGGCCCCGGTCTTCGACGCCCTGGCGCGCGACGGCCTTCAACTGGAAGCGATTCTAGTCACCCACCACCACAGCGACCACGTGGGCGGCATCGACGCGCTGCGCAATGCCACCGGCGCCCGCGTCTACGGCCCGGCCGGCGAAACCATGCCCGAACCCTGCGAGCGCTTGCGAGGGGGCCAGCGCCTGCGGGTGCTGGACCAAGGGTTCGAGGTGTTCGATGTGCCTGGCCATACCGCCGGGCACATTGCCTTTTACGGCCCGCAAATCGCGCTCACCCCCAGCCCCGGCCCGCTGCTGTTCTGCGGCGACACCCTGTTCTCCGGCGGCTGTGGCCGCCTGTTCGAGGGCACACCCGCGCAGATGCTGGACTCGCTGACCCAGCTCGCGCACCTGCCTGGTCACACCCGGGTCTGCTGCACCCACGAGTACACGCTGAGCAACCTGCGCTTCGCGCGCGCCGTGGAACCCGACAACACCGCGCTGCAAGCCTACCAGCAGGCCTGCGAGGCCCTGCGCGCCCAAGGCCAGCCCACGCTGCCCAGCACCCTGGCGCTGGAGCAGCAGATCAACCCGTTCTTGCGCACCCGAGAGCCCGCGGTCATCGCCGCGGCTCGGGCCTTCGACCCCCGGGTGCATGACGAGCTCGGCACCTTCACCGCGGTACGCCAATGGAAAAACCAGTTCAAATGAAGCTCCGAATCGCCCTGGGCCTGAGCGCTGCCGCCGTCCTGGCCGGTTGCGCCGTCCCGGTCCCGCTGGTGTACCGCTCTTCCACCACCAGCCCCCCACCTGCGCCCAGTCCCGCCCCCAGCGCCAGCCCATCCGGCGGCGCGGCCACGCCGCCGGTGCTGATCCGCCGCACCCCGGCCCCGGCGCCCGCGCCTGCACCCGCCGCCGCCCCGGCACCACGCCCGGCCCCCACGATCGCCAAGGCCCCTGCGGCACCGGCCCCCCGTGGAGCCCCCCCCCCCCCGGCCCCCCCCCCCCCCCCCCCCCCCCCCCGGCGGTGCCCGCCCCCCG
>CAZKDU010000107.1:0-6472 GCA_964551485.1 uncultured Burkholderiaceae bacterium | reverse complement strand
GGGCGAGGAGGGCGAGGGGCTGAAGATCGCGCTCGCCAACCTCGAAGGCGGCCGCATCGGCATCGCCGCGCAGAGCGTGGGCATGGCGCGCAGCGCCTTCGAGGTGGCGCTGGACTATGCCAAGCAGCGCGAGAGCTTCGGCACCGCCATCTTCAATCACCAGGCCGTGGGCTTTCGGCTGGCCGAGTGCGCGACCCAGATCGAGGCCGCGCGCCAGCTCATCTGGCACGCCGCCACGCTGCGCGACGCCGGCCTGCCCTGCCTGAAGGAGGCCGCCATGGCCAAGCTGTTCGCCAGCGAGATGGCCGAGCGCGTCTGCTCGGCCGCCCTGCAGACCCTGGGAGGCTACGGCGTGGTGGCCGACTTTCCGGTCGAGCGCATCTACCGCGACGTGCGCGTCTGCCAGATCTACGAAGGCACCAGCGACGTGCAGAAAATCCTGATCCAGCGGGCCCTGGCCTGAGGCCGGGTGTCTGCTGCCCCCGTGTCCTTTCACCCCGCCGGCCTGCGGGCCGGCCCACCTGGAGCCGAAGACGTGCAACCCCCGAGCCAAGTGACCACCGTGGTGGCCGATCCCGAGAGCGTGGACGCGGCCATCGAAAGCCGCTTTTCTGTGCGGGCTTTCCTGCCCGAACCGGTGCCGCGCGCCACCATCGAGGCCATCCTGCGCGTGGCCAGCCGCGCCGCCTCGGGCACCAACACCCAGCCCTGGCAGGTCTACGTGCTGCAGGGCGCCAGCCGCGACCGCCTGGTCGAGCAGGCCTGCGCCGCCCACGACGCCCTGCGCGCCGACCCCGGCCTGGCCAGCGTCTACAAGGAAGAGTACGACTACTACCCGCAGCAGTGGATCAGCCCCTACATCGACCGTCGCCGCGAGAACGGCTGGGGCCTGTATGGGCTGCTGGGCATCGGCAAAGGCGACAAGGACGCCATGCACGCCCAGCACCAGCGCAATTTCCGCTTCTTCGACGCGCCCGTGGGGCTGATGTTCACGCTCAACCGCAGCATGGGCCGGGGCAGCCTGGTCGACTACGGCATGTTCCTGCAGAACATCATGCTGGCGGCGCGTGCGCGGGGCTTGCACACCTGCCCGCAGGCGGCGTGGAACGGCTTTGCCAGCCTGATCTTGCCGCTGATCGGGGCCGGGCCCGAGGAAATGCTGGTGTGTGGCATGGCGCTGGGCCATGCCGACCCGGCCGCGCGGGTCAATGGCTTTCACACCCCCCGCGTGCCCGCCACCGAATTCACGCACTGGGTGGGCGACGGCGCCTGAGCCCGGGCGGCTGACCGGTGGCACACCCTCGACGCACCCCGCACCTTGCCACCGCCACCTCACTGGCCACACCACTGACCGCGCACCCCTGAGCCCAGCCGCTCAGTCCCTGGACCGCCCTCTCTTGTCTTGTTCTGTACCGGCCCCGGCCGGCCGCCACCCACGGAGGATTGCCCCATGCCCATCACCAAAGGATTTCGCGCACTGGTCGACGAGGCCCTGGCCGAGGTCACCACCCTGAGTGTGGATGACGCCCGGGCCCGGCTCGGCCAGCCGGGCGTGAAGTTCGTCGACCTGCGCGACCCACGCGAGCTCGAAGGCCATGGCCTGCTGCCCGGTGCCTTCCATGCACCGCGCGGCATGCTGGAGTTCTGGGTCGACCCGGCCTCGCCCTACCACAAGCCGTTCTTTGCCGACGAGCAGGCCCAGTACCTGCTCTACTGCGGCGGCGGCTGGCGCAGCGCGCTCGCCGCCAAGGCCCTGCAGGACATGGGCATGCGCAACGTGGCCCACATCGACGGCGGCTTCAGCGCCTGGCTGGCCCAGGGCGGCCCCACCGAAACCCTGGCCCAGCGCCAGGCCCGCAAGGCCGCGGCCGGCTGACGAGCGGCGTTGGGGCGCTGGGTCTGGGGCCTGGTCTGGTCTGGTGGCCGCGGCTGCCGGGGCCGTGACCGGGCTGCGCGGGGCGGGGCGGGGCGGGGCGGCCGTGCGCGTGCGCCCGTGGTGGTCCCCCAACTCCTCCCGCCCAGCCAACCCGCGGGCCTGGCGGACCCTGGGCCGGCCACCCCGCCGGGGCCCCGTGACCCGTCTCTGGGCCCATGTCTGGGTGTCGATTCGGGCGCGGCGCCCCCGCCCAGGCCCTGCCCCTGGGCCTGACCCGGCTGCTGGTCTGCCCGGCATTACCATCGCCCGGGTGACCTCTGCCGCCCGCTCCCCCTTCACCGACGCCGCCTGCCCCTGTGGCCGGGCCGACGCGCGTGGCCGCGCCCTGGGCCTGGCCGCCTGCTGCGGCCGTTACCTCGACCACTTCGAACACACCCCGGCGCCCGACGCCGAGGCCCTGATGCGCTCGCGCTACAGCGCCTTCGTGCTCGGGCGCGTGCCCTACCTGCTCGCCACCTGGCACGCCAGCACCCGGCCGGCCGGGCTGACCCTGGAGCCCGGCCTGCGCTGGCTCGGGCTCAGCGTGCGCGCCCACCAAGTGCAGGACGCCGCCCATGCCCAGGTGGAGTTCGTGGCGCGTTCGCGCCTGGCCGGCGGCCCGGCCCAGCGCCTGCACGAGCGCAGCCGCTTCGTGCGCGAAGCCGGCGCCGGCCCGGCGCGCTGGTACTACGTGGACGGCGACCTGTTCTGAGCCATCCGCCCGAGTCGTCCGCGCCCTGAGCCATGACAAAACCGGGCCTGATCCCTTGCCATTACTGATGTTGTTGCTATGAATTTTGAAGCAATTTTGTTCGACTGCGACGGTGTGCTGGTGGACAGCGAGCCCATCACCAACGGGGTGCTGCGCGACCTGCTGGAAGAAAGCGGCTGGTCGCTCACGCCCGAGGACTGCATGCGCCTCTTCGTCGGCAAGGCGGTGCGCGACGAGCGTGCCCTGATCGAGGCGCGCACCGGCCGCCCGCTGACCGAGGCCTGGATGGCCGAGTTCTACGCGCGCCGCAACCGCCGCCTGGCCGCCGAGCTGCGCGCCATCGACGGCGCCGTGGCCAGCGTGGCGGCGCTGCACGCGCGCCTGGGCGGGCGCCTGGCCTGCGCCTCGGGCGCGGACCGCGCCAAGGTGCTGATGCAGCTCGACAAGGTCGGCCTGTCGCGCTACTTCGGCGCCGCCGTGTTCAGCGGGCACGACCTGCCGCGCTCCAAGCCCGCGCCCGACGTCTACCTGGCCGCGGCCGCGCACCTGGGCCTGCCGGCCACGCGCTGCCTGGTGGTGGAAGACACGCCCACCGGCGTCACCGCCGGGGTGGCCGCCGGCGCCACGGTCTGGGCCTACTGCCCCGACCCCGCGGCCGGCGCGGCGCTGCAGGCAGCCGGCGCCAGCCGCCTGTTTGGCCACATGGGGGCGTTGCCGGGGCTGCTGGCGCCTGCAAGCTGAGGCCAGGCCGTCGGCCTGTAGGGGTGCTGGCCGACTGGTGCTCAGGCCAGGGCCGCTCCGGGGCCTTGCCGATCAGCCTGAGGCCGCGACAGGGCGCCGGCCCGGCAGGGGCCATGTGGCGCCAGCCGGGTGGCGGTGCCGCTGGGGCGGGGGTTGGTGTGGTCGCGCAGACCCGGGTCCGGCCGGGGCGCCTGGCGGTGCCCGCTCGGGCACCGGGACTCAGGCGCCGGGCCGCAGCAGCGGCGCCGGCAGGGGCGGCACGCCCTGGTCGAGCGCGGCCTGGTGCTGGGCCTGCAGCGCGCGCTGATGGGCCGGGCGCTGCTGCAGCTCGGCCCAGTAGTGGCGCACCGGCTCCGGGTACTGCGGCGCCAGGCCGAGCATCTCACCCAGCATCAGCGCGTAGCCCAGCGACACGTCGGCCGCGGTGAAGCGGCCGGCGCAGGCCCAGGGCTGGCGCTGCAGCAGGCTGTCCAGGCCGCGCAGCCGCGCCAGGAACCAGCGCGTGTAGGCCTCGGCCACCTGGGGCAGGCGCTGGCCGGGGGGCTCGAAATGCGCGTAGCGCAGCACCAGGGTCTGCGGAAAGGTCAGCGTGGCTTCGCCCTGGTGCAGGGCGTTCAGGTAGGCGCCGTAGGCCGGGTCGGTGGGCGCCACGTCGAAGCGGCCGCCGCCGTGGCGCGCCGCCAGGTACTGGCAGATGGCGGCGGACTCGGTCATGCGGGTCTCGCCATCCTCCAGCAGCGGAACCGTGCCGAGCGGGTTGTCTTCCAGGAAATGGCGGGCCAGCGCGCGCGGCGGGAACGGCAGCATGCGCAGGCGGTAGGGCAGGCCCAGCTCCTCCAGCATCCACAGCGGGCGGAAGGAGCGGGCGCTCACGCAGTGGTGCAGCACGATCATGGGAACCTCCGTGGGGCGGGCAACGGCGTGGCGTCGGTCGGTGGGCTCAGGGCCAGGGTGGGGAGGCCACGCCGCTGTGCGCCAGGGCCCCGGCCAGTTCGTCACGCAGCCGGCGCAGTGCAGCCAGCTCGGCGCCAGGCGGCTGCAGCGCCGGCCACAGCAAGTCCAGCAGGGTCTGGGCGGTGGCCTCGATCTCGATCGGTCGCTGGGTCATGATGACCTCCCACAGGATGTGCTCCATGGGGCCGAGCACCATGGAGCGCAGCAGGCGCAGCGGCAGGTCGGCGCGCACCTCGCCTGCGGCCTGGCCGCGCGCCAGCAGGTCCATCAGCGGGGCGGTGTAGCGCCGCTGCAGCGGGGTGAAGCTGTCGACCAGGTCTTCCTGGCCCTTGGAGCGGCCCTCGGACAGCACCAGCGCGCACAGGCCCGTGCCCTGGATCAGGAACAGTTCCAGGTGGGTGCGCACGAAGAAGTGCAGCTGCGCCCGCACCGACGCCGCGCGTGGCATGCCGCCTTCCATGGTGGCGATGATCTCGTCGTACCAGTCGCCGATGACGTGGCTGCACAGCTCGCGCTTGCCACGAAAGTAGGTGAACACCGTGGCCTCGGAAATGCCCAGGCGCTGAGCGATCTCGGTGGTGGTGGCGCGCTCGTAGCCGCGCTCGGCGAACACCGCGCGGCCCACGCGCAGGATGTCGCGCACGCGCTGCTCGGACTTGGCGCTCAAAGGGGCGCGGCGCTGGCTGCTGCGGGCATCGTCGGGGTCGCTGGCAAGGGCGGCGGTGGCGGGCATGGTGGGGGGCGGCAATGGGAGGGCGAACGGGTGCGGGGTGGTTGGGGCTTGATCTTAGCGCTGCGACGGCCTATTGTTGAGTATTACTCAAAAGATATTGCCATCCTGAGCCTTGGTCAATATACTGCGGGCTGTCGATTGGCTCAATGCTGAATTTAACAAGGGTTATCCCTTGATTGATTGGATTGAGTAAAAAATGAGTGATTCTCAAGAATCACGATCAAGGAGACCTGCATGACCCCCATCACGGCCCCCGCAGAACTTGGCCCGGCCCCCCTGGGCGGCCTCAGCCATGTGCGCGGCAGCCAGGCGCTGCCGCTGTCGGACGCCACCGTGAGCCGCCTGCTGGCCGACACCGTGCGCCAGCACCCGGAGCGCCTGGCCGTGGTCGTGCGCGAACAGGGCGTGCGCTGGAGTTGGCGCGAGTTCCAGGCCCAGGTCGACGCGCTGGCCTCGGGCCTGCGCCTGCACGGGCTGCGGCGTGGCGACCGCGTGGGCATCTGGTCGCCCAACCGTGTCGAGTGGCTGGTGACGCAGTTCGCCACCGCGCGCCTGGGGCTGGTGCTGGTCAACATCAACCCGGCCTACCGCCTGGCCGAGCTCGAATACGCGCTCAACAAGGTGGGTTGCCGCGCCCTCGTCTGCGCCGAGCGCCTGCGCAGCTCCGACTACCTGGGCATGCTGCAGACCCTGGCGCCCGAGCTGGCCAGCTGCGCCCCGGGCCAGCTGCGCGCCGCGCGCCTGCCGGCGCTGGAGCTGGTGATCCGCATGGGCGAGGGCCACACCCCGGGCATGCTGAGCTACGACGAGGTGGTGGCTGCCGGCCGCGCCCGGCCCGATGCGGCCGCGCTCGACGCCATCGGCACCGGGCTGGGCTGCCACGACGCCATCAACGTCCAGTTCACCAGCGGTACCACCGGCGCGCCCAAGGGCGCCACGCTGACGCACCACAACATCGTCAACAACGCGCGCTGCGTGGCCCAGGCCATGCGCTTCAGCGAGCAGGACGTGCTGTGCATCCCGGTGCCGCTCTACCACTGCTTCGGCATGGTGCTGGCGTCGCTGGCCTGTGTCTCCACCGGCGCGGCCATGGTGTTCCCGGGCGAGGTGTTCGACCCGCTGGCCACGCTTGCGGCCGTGGCCGAGGAGCGCTGCACCGCCCTGCACGGCGTGCCCACCATGTTCATCGCCGAGCTCGACCACCCCGAGTTCGCGCGCTTCGATCTGAGCAGCCTGCGCACCGGCATCATGGCCGGCTCGCCCTGCCCGATCGAGACCATGAAGCGCGTGGTCTCGGCCATGCACATGGGCGAGGTGACCATCGCCTACGGCATGACCGAAACCTCGCCGGTGTCGTTCCAGAGCGCCACCACCGACCCGCTGGACAAGCGCGTGACCACCGTGGGCCGGGTGCAGC
>CAZKDU010000106.1:0-6474 GCA_964551485.1 uncultured Burkholderiaceae bacterium | reverse complement strand
GACGTCGCCCTCTTCGAGGTACATGATCTGGTTGGTCACGCCGGCCAGGGCCATGGCGTCGCTGGCCAGGAAGTTCTCGCCCCCCTGGCCCAGGCCCAGCACCAGCGGCGAGCCCGCGCGCGCGCCGATCACGCGGGGCGGCTCGTCCCGACAGAACACGGCGATCGCATACGCCCCCTGCAGCCGCCCCACGGCCTGCTGCACGGCGTCGAACAGGTCACCGTCGTACAGGCTGTCCACCAGGTGGGCGATGACCTCGGTGTCGGTCTGGCTGCTGAACACATAGCCACGCGCCTGCAGGCTGGCGCGCAGCTCCTCATGGTTCTCGATGATGCCGTTGTGCACCAGGGCCACGCGGCCCGGCCGGCCTTCGCCCACCGGGCCCGGGCCGTGGCTGAAATGCGGGTGCGCGTTGTGCACCAGCGGGGCGCCATGGGTGGCCCAGCGGGTGTGGGCAATGCCGGTGTGGCCCTGCAGCCGCGTCTCGGCCACCTGCTGCATCAACTCGGCCACGCGCGCCGTGCTGCGCGCGCGCTGCAGGCCGCCGGCGTGCACCGCCACGCCGCACGAGTCATAACCCCGGTATTCCAGCCGCTGCAGGCCCTGAACCAGCACCGGCACGATGTCGCGCGTTGACACCGCGCCCACGATCCCACACATGCACACACTCCTCAGAAGATTGGTTTGGATGCTAGCGACTCATGAAAGAAATAAGCTTTCTTATTAATATAAATTTAGAAATATTCATTCTCGCAATGTTTGCAAAGAATTAAAATTCCATAAATTAACATTTTATAAACCCATGGAACTCGATCTGATCGACCTGCGCCTGCTGGACGGGCTGCAGGCCGACGCCTCGCTGAGCAACCAGGCCCTGGCCGAGCGCGTCCACGTGTCGCCCCCCACCTGCCTGCGCCGCGTCAAGCGGCTGCGCGAGCTGGGGCTGATCGAGCAGCAGGTGGCCTTGCTCAACCCCGAGCGTGTGGCCACGCTGTTCGGGCATGGGCTGACCGCCATCGTCGAGGTGACGCTGGACCCGCAGGACAGCGACACGCTGGCCGCATTCGAGGCGCGTGCCGTGGCCGAGACCGCGGTGCAGCAGTGCTACCGCGTGTCCCCAGGACCGGATTTCGTGCTGGTGGTGCACTGCGCCGACATGCCGGCCTACCTGGCCCTGACCCAGCGCCTGCTGGCGCAGGACACCCAGGTGCGCAACGTCAAGTCGTTCTTCAGCCTCAAGCGCGCCAAGTTCGGCGCCCGGCTCAGCCTGCCCACCACCTGGCCGCGCCCCGGCTGAGGCTGTGGCGCAGACCTCACAGGGTGAGGCGGGCCGGATGGGCCGTCACTGGAAGGCGCGCGCAGAGATCGGCGGCAGCTCGCAGGGACGGAAGCCGTGCGCGCCGTCGATGAAATCCTTGAGGCGGTGGTTGAGCCGCTGCACACGCCGGCGCGCCTCGCATTCGGAGTGGCGGTGCGCGATCAGGTTGAACAGCTTGTCGCGCAGGTACCAGAGGTCGATCGGTGTGCGGCTGGACAGCACCGCCGCCGACACCCGAAGCTGGTCCGGGGTGTGGATGTCGCCAATCGAATCCAGGAAGTCGTCAATCAACCCGTGCATACCGGCGCGAGAGGCGGGCTGGGCAGGTTTTTTCTTGGCGAACAGCGTGAAGAGGGACCACATGCCAGGCTCCTGGTGTCGGGGTGGAAGGCAGGTCACACGAACCTGCATGCCACTGGTATCGACACAACTGGGCCA
This sequence comes from uncultured Burkholderiaceae bacterium, assembly GCA_964551485.1. Taxonomy (GTDB): domain Bacteria; phylum Pseudomonadota; class Gammaproteobacteria; order Burkholderiales; family Burkholderiaceae_C; genus CAZKDU01. The sequence goes on along the minus strand of CAZKDU010000106.1, from coordinate 4,718 downwards.
GACTTGACCGCCAGTTCACAGGATCAGGGCAAGCCCTGATCCGCGCCGGGCAGGCCGATCGGGCGTCAGGCCCGGCCTCTCCCGCTGCGGTCAAGCCGCGGGCTTCTTCTGCGGGCGCGCCCAGTTCGGCAGGCTGACCTGGCGGCCGCGCGCCACCCCCAGGGCCCCGGCCGGCACGTCCTTGGTGATGGTGGAGCCGCCGCCGATGGTGGCGCCCTCGCCCAGGGTCACCGGCGCCACCAGCACGCAGTTGCTGCCCACGTGCACGTCGGCGCCGATCACGGTGCGGTGCTTGTTGGCGCCGTCGTAATTGGCGGTGATGGCCCCGGCACCGTAGTTGACGCGCTCGCCCACGGTGGCGTCGCCCAGGTAAGCCAGGTGGTTGGCCTTGGCGCCCGCACCCAGGCGGCTGTTCTTCACTTCGACGAAGTTGCCGATGTGCACCCCGGCCCCCAGCTCGGCCCCGGGCCGCAGCCGGGCAAACGGCCCGATCAGCGCCCCAGCGCCCACGTGCACGCCAGCGCGCTCGCCATCGATGTGGGTGAACGGGTGGATCACCGCGCCGGCCTCGATGCGGGCGTTGGCAATGACGCAGTGCGCCCCCACACGCACCCCATCGCCCAGCTGCACCGTGCCCTCGAATACACAGTTCACGTCGATCTCCACATCGGCACCGCAGGCCAGCGTGCCGCGCACGTCCAGGCGCGCCGGGTCGGCCAGGCGCACGCCCTCGGCCATCAGGCGCCGGGCCTGGCGCAGCTGGTGCGCGCGCTCCAGCTCGGCCAATTGCTGCGGGCTGTTGACGCCGGTCACCTGCACCGCGTCGGCAATGCCATGGGCCACCACGGGCACGCCGTCGGCCACGGCCATGCGCACGATGTCGGTCAGGTAGTACTCGTGCTGCGCGTTGTGGTTGTCCAGCCGCGCCAGCCAGGCCTTGAGCCAGCGTGCCGGCACCGCCATGATGCCGCTGTAGACCTCGCGGATGGCACGCTGCGCCTCGCTCGCGTCCTTGTGCTCGACGATGGCCAGCACCTGGTCGCCGGCCGGGGTGCGCACGATGCGGCCATAGCCCGTGGGGTCGTCCAGCGCCACCGTCAGCAGCGCCAGGCGCTCGCCCTGGCTGGCCGCCACCAGCGCCTGCAGCGTGGCCGCCTCGGTCAGCGGCACATCGCCCGAGAGCACCACCACCACCGCGTCGTCGGCCAGCAGCGGCAGCGCCTGCTGCACCGCGTGGCCGGTGCCCAGTTGCGGTTCCTGGCGCGCGAAACGCAGCGCCAGGGCCGTGCCCCCGGGGCCGGTGAAGCCGGCACAGGCGGCCTCGACCTCGGCGGCCCCATGGCCTGTGACCACCACCGCCTGGCGCGCCTGCAGGGCCGCGGCCGTGTCCAGCACATGCGCCAGCAACGCACGCCCGGCCAAACGGTGCAACACTTTGGGTTTGGCGCTTTTCATGCGGGTGCCCTTGCCCGCCGCCATGATCACCACGTCAATCACTGTCATGTCATTTCTCTCAGCATGGCTGCGCATTATCGGTCTGGCCCTGCTGCTGGCCCTGCCGGGCTGCAGCCTGGTGCAGCTCGGCTACCGGCAGCTGCCCGAGCTGGCCTACTGGTGGGTGGACGGCTACTTGGACCTCGGCGAGGCGCAGAGCCTGCGCCTGCGCGACGACCTGGCGGCGCTGCAGCGCTGGCACCGGCGCACCCAGCTGCCGCTCTACGCCGACCTGCTGCGCCAGCTCCAGCGCCAAGCCGAAGGGCCCATCACCCCGGCCCAGGCCTGCGCGGTCTACGATCAGCTGCGCGGCCACGCCCTGGTCCTGTCCGAGCAGATGGCGCCCGGCGTGGTGGCCCTGGCCGTGAGCCTGAGCCCCGAACAAATCCGCCACTTCGGCCAGCAACTCGACAAGGCCCAACATAAATGGCGCCGCGAGTGGCTGGGCCTGACACCCGACGCGCTGCTGGACCTGCGCCTGAGCAAGCTGCTGGACTCGGCCGAGCGCTTCTACGGCCGCTTCGACAGTGCCCAGCGGGACCGGCTGCGCGAGCAGCTGGCGCGGGCGCCGTTCGACCTGGCCCTGACCGAGCGCGAGCGCCTGCGCCGCCAGCAGGATGCGCTGCAGACCCTGCGCGAGCTGCCGCGCGACCCGGCCCGCCTGGCCCAGGCGCGCCAGGCCATGCAGGCCCTGTTCGAGCGCCAGCTCAACTCACCCGACCCGGCCTACCGCCAGCACCTGGCCACCGTGGTGCGCGGCGCCTGCGACACCGCGGCCCTGCTGCACCAAATCAGCACCCCCGAACAGCGCGCACGCGCCATCCAGCGCCTGGCCGAGCACGAACGCGACCTGCGCCAGCTCGCCGCCGCCGACTGAGCTTGGCACGCCCCGGCTTCACCCACCCGCACCTGACACCCCCATGCCCACCCCCGCTGCCCCCAGGACGCCACGTGACGCCGACTTCGCCGAGGAATGCTGCGCCCTGCTGGGCGCGGTCGGCCCCTGTGTGGCGCGCCGCATGTTCGGGGGCTGGGGCCTGAGTGTGGACGGGCTGAACATCGCCCTCATTGCCGACGGCACGCTCTACCTCAAGGCCGGTGCCGAGCACCGTGACGCCTGGCTGGCCGCGGGCGGCCACCCCTTCGAGTACCAGGCCCGGGGCAAGACCCAGACCCTGCAGTACTGGACCGTGCCCGACGAGGCCATGGCCTCACCCGGTCACATGGCGCCCTGGGCCCGGCGCGCGCTGGACAGTGCACTGAAAGCGCGCAAACCCCTTGCCACGCCTGGAAAAGACGCTACCAAAAAGAGAGCAAACCCGGCCCCACCGAGCAGCAGCCGCAGCGCCGCGCCGCCCCCGCCGGCCAGCGCCAGGCGCAGGTCGCGCCAGGGCTGACCCAGCGCGCCGCGGGCCTGCTCGCGCCAGCCCGCCGCCGGGGTCGCGCCTGCGGCCTGCGGCTGGGCCTGCCCGGCCAGCCGCGCCGCCAGCCCAGGGGCTCCGGCCTCGGGCCAGGTCTCCAGCACCACACGGGCCCCGGCCGGCAGCGCCAGCGATTGCCCGGCCACCAGCACCAAGTCGCCCTCGCGCCGGCCATGCGGGCCATCGAAGGTGAGCCAGACCCGGCCCTGGCACAGCAGCAGCTGGCCGGCCACGGGCGCGCGCCAGCCCATGGCGCCACCGACCGGCAGCGTCCAGCCCAGGGTGGCCTGGTCCGGCATCGGCAGTGATGCGCCAATCGCATCATGCCCAGGCGCCGTCACAGCCGCTGGCGCCGCACACAGGTCGGTCGATATCATGATTTACCTCCATCGGTTTCAAGGCCTGGCCACATTAAAACGGGGCCAGGTGCTTCATGATCGTCACACCCGGCTTGGCCGTCCAATGAAATCGGGTTACGCTATTGATTCGATCCACGCATCAATCAAGCCCCCATGTCTGCACCCGCCCCGCTGCGCACCCGGCCGGTTTCGGCTGGCCACTGGCGTGCCTTCGAGGCGGTGGCCCGGCACCTGAACTTCCGCGCCGCGGCCGACGAGCTGGCGCTCACCCAGTCGGCCGTGAGCCGGCAGATCCAGTCGCTGGAGGACGAGGTCGGGATGGCCCTGTTCCTGCGCCACACCCGCGCCGTGGAGCTGACCAGCGCCGGCGCGCAGCTGCTGCGCGCCGTGGCGCCGGCGCTGGAGCGCATCGACGGCGCGGTGCGCCTGGTGCGCCAGAGCGCCGGGCGGCAGAGCGTGGCCATCACCACCTGGGCCTCGTTCGCCTCGATGTGGCTGATCCCGCGGCTCGAGGCCTTCCAGCGCGAGCACCCGGGCATTGACATCCGCATCGACGCCACCGACACCGCGGTCGACCTTGACACCAGCGACGTGGACCTGGCGCTGCGCTACAGCGCCCACCCGCAGCGCCTGCCCGGTGGCGCCCAGCGCCTGTTCGGCGAGCAGCTCACCGTGGTCGCCAGCCCCTGGCTGCTCAAGGGCTCGGCGCCCATCACCTGCGCGGCCGACCTGGCGCGCCACACCCTGATCGAGGCCGGCGACGCGCACCGCAACCAGCACCTGGAGTGGCTGACCTGGCAGCGCTGGCTGGCCCAGCAGGGCCTGCCGCGCTTCGAGCCGCGGCGCTGGCTGTACTTCAACTACGCCCACCAGATCGCCCAGGCCGCGCTCGCCGGCCAGGGCGTGGCGCTGGCGCGCATGCCCCTGGTGGCCGACAGCCTGGCCTCGGGCGACCTGGTCGAGGTGCTGCCCGGCACCCGCATGGACTCGCCCATGACCTACTGGCTGCTGACCGCGCCGCGCAGCGCCCAGCGCCCGGAGATCCATGCGTTCTGCGAGTGGCTGCGCGGCCAGGCCGCGCTCACGCGCGCCACCATCGGCGAGGTGCCCGACCCCGAGACGCTGGCGCTGCCGGACTGAGGCCGCTCAGGTCAGCGCCGGCCCGCGCAGCGCAACCTCGGCGCGCCCTCAGGTTTCAGTGCCCCGCCCTCAGACCGGCCAGACCACGCCGTTGTCGTTGAGGATGGCGTCCAGCGGCACGTCGTGCGGCTCGGGCTCGAAGTTGTCCACGAAGCCCGTGGTGTAACCCAGGCCCACGGTGAAGGGCTTGGGCTGCAGCGTGGCCAGCGTGCGGTCGTAGAAGCCGCCGCCGTAGCCGAGCCGGTAGCCGCCGGTGCCATAGCCCACCCAGGGCACGAACAGCAGCGTGGGCACGAGCATCTCG
>CAZKDU010000105.1:0-6481 GCA_964551485.1 uncultured Burkholderiaceae bacterium | reverse complement strand
GACACCATCCAGAGCCGCCTGCCCAACCCCGAGTGGCTGGAGCACTGGCTGGACAAGCAGATCAACTTCGACGCCGTGTGGGAAAACAAGGTGGTCGAGCGCATCCTGCACAACATGAGCCTGCTCATGGAGCGCAGCTTCAAGACCGTGCAGGAGCTCAACCGCTACCGCAAGGAGCTGAGCCAGGAGCTCGCGGCCAACCTGGCCCCGGCCGAGGCGGCGGCGCCGCGCGCGGCTTGAGCGCCCCGGCCGCGCTGGCAGCCCCGGCGTTTCTGCAGAAGATCGTGGCCCGCGCCGAGGCGCCGGCCCGCGTGGCTGCCCTGCCCGGCCCGGTGGTCTTCACCAACGGCGTGTTCGACGTGCTGCACCGTGGCCACGCCACCTACCTGGCGCAGGCCCGCAGCCTGGGCGCCAGCCTGGTGGTGGCGCTGAACACCGATGCCTCGGCGCGCCGCCTGGGCAAAGGGCCGGACCGGCCCCTGAACAACGAGCTGGACCGCGCCCAGATGATGGCCGCGCTGGAGTCGGTGAGCTTGGTGACCTGGTTCGACGAGGACACGCCACTGGCGCTGATCACCGAGCTGCGCCCCGACCTGCTGGTCAAGGGCGGCGACTACGACATGGCCAAGCTGGCCGAGACCCGTGTGGTCGAGGCCTATGGCGGCCGCGCCCTGGCCATCCCGTTCGTGGACGGCTACTCCACCACCGCCCTGGTCAGGAAGATCCGGCAGGGCGGTTGAGGCCGTCGGTGCCGTGCGCCTCGCCGCGCAGCCGGCGCACGCCGCGGCGCAGCAGGCCGGTCAGGTCGTCCACGTAGGTGAACACCGCCGGCACCACCAGCAGGCTCAGCAGGGTCGAGGTGATCAGCCCGCCGATCACGGCCGTCGCCATCGGCGCGCGGAAGCTCGGGTCGGCGCCCCAGCCCAGGGCCAGCGGCAGCATGCCGGCGCCCATGGCGATGGTGGTCATCACGATCGGGCGGCTGCGCTTGTGGCAGGCGTCCACCAGGGCCTCGAAGCGGCCCATGCCGGCGTGCCGCGCCAGGATCGCGTAGTCCACCAGCAAGATCGAGTTCTTGGTGACGATGCCCATCAGCATGATCAGCCCGATCATGCTGGGCATGGACAGCGCGCGGTCGGTCAGCAGCAGCGCCACGAAGGCCCCGCCGATGGACAGCGGCAGCGCCGCCAGGATGGTGGCGGGCTGCATGAAGTCGCCGAACAGCAGCACCAGCACGCCGTAGATGCACAGCACGCCGATGGCCATGGCCACGCCGAAGCTGGCGAACAGCGCACGCATTTCCTCGGCGTCACCCAGGTCGGCCACCTTCACCGAGGGCGGCAGGTTGCGCATGCTGGGCAGGTTCTTCGAGGCCTCGCTCACTTCGCCCAGCTCCTTGCGGCCCAGCTCCACCTCCAGCGTCACGTTGCGGCTGCGGTTCAGGCGGTCGATCTGCGCTGGCCCGCTGTCCAGGCTCAGGCTGGCCACGCTGCCCAGCAGCACCGGGCCGTTCTTGCCTGGCACGGTGAGCCGTTCCAGTGCCGCCAGGTCGGTGCGGCTGGCGTCGGGCAGGCGCACCCGGATCGGCACCTGGCGCTCGCTCAGGTTCAGGCGCGCCAGGCTCACGTCGTAGTCGCCGGCGGTGGCCACGCGCACCGTCTCGCCGATGCTGCTGGCCGTCACGCCCAGGTCGGCGGCGCGCGCGAAGTCGGGCCGCACCAGGATTTCCGGGCGCACCAGGCTGGCGCTGGAGCTGACGTTGCCAATGCCATCGAGCGTGCGCAGCTCGCGCTCCACGTTGCGCGCGGCCTCGGCCAGGGCCGGCGCGTCGTTGCTGCGCAGCACCAGCTGCATCTTCACGCCGGTGTCGGGTGGGCCCACGGTGAAGCGCGCGCCAGCGATCGGCAGCAGGCGCTCGCGCAACTGCTCCTCCAGCGCCTGCAGCGACTCGCGGCGCTCGTTGCGGTGCACCGTGCTCAGCGTCAGCACGGCGCGGCGCGCCTCGGCCGCCGTGCCCGGGGCAAAGGCGTCGCCGCTGGAGCCGCCGCCGACCGAGCTGAACACCTGGCGGATGCCCGGTACCTGCATGGCCGCCAGGCGCGCCTGCTCGGCCACGGCGTGGGTTTCGGCCAGGGTGCTGCCGGGCGGCAGCTCGATGTTGATCTGGGTCTGGGCGCGGTCGGCCGGCGGCACGAACCCGGTGGGCAGCAGGCCCGCCAGCGAGATCGAGCCAAAGAAGAACAGGCCGGCGCCGACCGAGGTCAGCAGCCGGTGGTGCAGGCACCAGCGCATCAGCACCAGGTAGTGGCGCATGACCCAGCCATCGGTTTCCTCGGCGGCGCCGTGGCGCGCCACATGGGGCTTGAGCAGGTAGGCCGCCATCATGGGCGTGAGCAGCCGCGCCACCACCAGCGAGGCCAGGATGGCCAGCACCGCGGTCCAGCCGAACTGCTTGAAGAACAGGCCCGGGATGCCGCCCATGAAGGCCGTGGGCAGGAACACCGCCACCAGCGCGAAGGTGGTGGCGATCACTGCCATGCCGATCTCGTCGGCCGCCTCCAGCGCCGCCTGCATCGGGGTCTTGCCCATGCGCAGGTGGCGCGCGATGTTCTCGATCTCCACGATCGCGTCGTCCACCAGCACGCCCACCACCAGCGCCAGCGACAGCAGGGTCACGGTGTTGAGGGTGTAGCCCAGGTACTTCATGCCCAGGAAAGTCGGGATCACCGACAGCGGCAGCGCGGCCGCGGCCACCAGGGTGGCACGCCAGTCGCGCAGGAACCACAGCACCACCAGCACCGCCAGCGCCGCGCCCTCGTAGAGCAGCTCCATCGAGCCCTCGAAGTTCTCGCCCACCGGCTGGGCGTTGTCGATGGCCTGGGTCAGGGTCACGTCGGGGCGCTCGGCGCGCAGCGCGTCAATGGCCTCGCGCACGCCCTCGGCCACCTGCAGCTCGCTCGCGCCCTTGGTGCGGAACACCTCGAAGCCGACCACCGGGCGGCCGTCCAGCAGGGCCATGGCGCGCGGCTCGGCCACGGTGTCGCGCACGCTGGCCACCTCGTCGAGCCGGACCCGGCGGCTGCCGCCGCCCTGGGCCGGCAGCGGCAGCTCCAGCGCCGCCAGCTCCTGGGCCGTCTTCACGGTGGCGATGGTGCGCACCGACTGCTCGGCCCCGCTGACGCGGCCGACGCCGCCCGGTGCCTCCTGCTGCACCTGCTTGAGCCGGCGCGACACGTCGACCGCGGCCACGCCCAGCGCCGCCATCTGGTCGGGGTTGAGCTCCACCCGCACCTCGCGGCTGACGCCGCCCACGCGCTTGACCGCGCCCACGCCAGGCACGGCCAGCAGGCGCTTGGCCACCTCGTTGTCAACGAACCAGCTGAGCGACTGCGGGTCCAGCGGTGCCGCGCCGTCGGCGCCGGGCGTGGCCTCGGCGGTGTAGGTCAGCACCACGCGGCCGGCGGTCGAGGCCTTGGTCACGGTCGGGTCGCGCAGGTCGGCCGGCAGCTCGGCGCGCACCCGCGCCACCGCGTCGCGCACCTCGTTGACCGCGTCGGACAGCGGCTTTTCCAGGATGAACTCCACCGTCAGCGTGACCTCGCCGTCCAGCACCTTGGTGTAAAGGTTCTTCACGCCTTGCAGCGTGGCCACCGAGCCCTCGATCTTGCGCGCCACCTCGGTCTCGAGCTGGGCCGGCGCCGCGCCCGGCAGCATGGCACTGACCGTGACGATGGGCAGCTCGATGTCCGGGAAGTCCTGCACGCCGGTGCTGCGAAAGCTCAGCACGCCGGCCAGCGTGAGCAGCACGAACAGCATGATGGCCGGCACCGGGTTCTTGATGGAAAGCGCGGAGAAGTTCACGCCTACTCCTTATTTGCTAGCGGCCGGGCCAGGTGTGGCAAGGGTTGGAGCCGGTTTTTGTGCAGAAGCTGGAACGGGCGCCGCCGCGGTGCTGGCCGCCAGGGCGGGTGCACCGGCCGGCTGGGGCTGGGCGGCACGCACCAGGTCACCGTCGTTCAGAAAGCCTGCGCCCTGCACCACCACCGTGGCTTCGGGTGCCAGGCCGCTGACCAGCTCGACCCGGTCGCCCAGGCGGCGGCCGGTGGTGACCCGGGTCTGGGCCACGCGGCCGTTGCCGTCGGCCTGGGCCACGAAGCGGTAGACGTGGCTGAAGCCGTCGCGCACCACCACGGCCGGCTGCGGCACCGTGACCACTCCGGTCGATTCACCGAGCTGGAACACGCCCTTGGCGAACATGCCGGCCTTGAAGGCGCGCGCCGCGGCCACCGGGGTGGCCGGCAGGTCCACATAGACCAGGGCGGTGCGGGTCTGCGGGTCCACCGTGGGCGCGACCATGCGCACCCGGCCCGGCAGCTGGGCGCCGCCGGGCGCGGTGACCAGGGCCCGGGTGCCCGGCGCCAGGCGCCCGAGCTCGGCCGAGGTGACCTCGGCGCGCCACTCCAGGCGGCCCTGGCGGATCAGCCGGAACAGCTCGCTGCCGCTGCCCACCACCGCGCCCACGGTGGCGCTGCGTGCCGAGATGACGCCGCTGTCGGGCGCCAGCACCTGGGTGCGCTGCAGCCGCAGCTCCTGCGCCGCCAGCGTGGCGCGCGCCGCCTCCACGCGGGCGCGGGTGGTCTGGGCGGCGGTCAGCAGCTGGTTGATCTGCTGCGTGCTCAGGGCCCCGCTGTCTTGCAGGCCGCGCGCGCGTTCGGCGTTGCCGGCGGCGTCGGCCGCGGCGGCCTCGGCCTCGAGCAGCGCGGCGCGGGCCTGGGCCAGGTCGGCGCGCACGCTCTCGTCGGCGAAGCGGGCCAGCAACTCGCCGGCACGCACCACGTCGCCCACGTTGGCGCGCACCTCGGTCAGGCGCAGGCCGTTGGACTCGGTGCCCACGCTGGCCTCCTGCCAGGCGGCCACATTGCCGTTGGCCGCCAGCTCCAGCGGCAGGGTGCGCAGCTCGGGCCGGGCCACGGTCACGGTGAGCGCCGGGCGCGCCACCGGGGCGGCTTTCTTGTCGTCACTGGCCTGCGCCGCCCCCAGGGCCAGCAGGCCGGCCAGGGTCAACAGGCCCAGGCCTCGGGGGGCGGGGGTGCGCCGCAGCGCGGCCAGGCGTTGGAACAGGGGCAGGGTGTGGTCGGGCATGGTGTGGGTGAGGGGCTGGCGTGTGGGCGGGGTGGTGGAGGCAGAGGACGGGCGCGTCGGGTGGGGGCTGGATGGGGGGGGCGGGTGGGGTCGGGCTCAGGACCGGTCCGGTCGGGAGGCAGCGCCGGACGGGGTGGCCGGGTCGGGGCTGCTGGCCGGTGTGGCCTGGGGCCCGGGTGCCGCCGCGCTCCAGCCACCGCCGGCGGCGCGGTACAGGGCGATCCAGGCGGCCATGCGCTCGCGCTGCAGGGCCACCCAGCCGGTCTCGGCGGCCAGCAGGGTGCGGCGCGCGTCCTCCAGCTCGACCAGGCTGGCCAGGCCGCTGCGCTGGCGCGCGGCGGTGAACTCGAAGGCCTGTCGGTAACCGGCCACGGCGTGGCGCGCGTCGTCGCTGCGCGCGGCGGTGCTGGCCAGGGCCAGCAGGGCCTGCTCGACCTCGCGCACGGCCTGGCGCGCCAGTGCCCGGTACTGCACGGCGGCGGCGTCGTAGCGCGTGCGCGCGGCTTCCACATTGGCGCTGCGGCGCCCGCCATCGTAGAGCGGCAGGCTCAGCGCCAGCGGGCCGACCGACCAGGTCGACTGGCCCAGGCTGTTGCCGCCGCCGCTGAACTGCAGCCGGCCGACCGAGCCGGTGAGCGTGAGGCGTGGGTAGTGCTCGGCCTCGGCGCTGCCGGCGTCGGCGCTGGCGGCCGCTACCTCGCGCTCGGCGCGCAGCAGGTCAGGCCGCTGGGCCAGCACCTGGGCCGGCAGCGCGGCAATGGCAAACGGCGCCTCTGGCGGCGGTGCGGCCGGCGCCGCGGCGAGCTGGTCGCGCAGTGCCGGCTCGTCGAGCGCGGTCAGCGCCACCAGGGCCTTGACCGCGTGGTCGCACTCGGTGCGCTGCTGCGTGAGCCGGGCCGCGGCGTCGGCCGCGCTGGCGCGCGCCAGCGCGGCCTGGGCTGGCGCGGCAAAACCGGCCTGGGCGCTGAGGCCGGTCAGGCGTGCGGTCTCGGCGCGCGAGGCGGCGTCGGCCTCGTTCACCGCCAGTTGTTGCCGGCAACTGCGCAGGCCGCTGTACTGGGTTGCCACCTCGGCGGCCACCGAGACGCGGGCGTCGTGCCAGTCGGCCTGGGCCCCGTCGAGCCGGGCCTGGGCGGCGTCGCGGCGGGCGCGGCCGCCACCGAACAGGTCCAGCTCCCAGCTGGCCTGCAGCGTGCCCTGGGCCAGGGTGCCCAGGCTCTCGAACACCAGCGACTCCTGGCTCACGCCGCGGCTCAGCGCGGCGCTGGCGTCCACGCTGGGGCCGAGCGCGGCGCCAGCGCCCACGCGCGTGGCGCGGGCCTGGGCCAGCCGCGCGCCG
>CAZKDU010000104.1:5888-6516 GCA_964551485.1 uncultured Burkholderiaceae bacterium | reverse complement strand
GCAGCACTAGCAGCACCAGGGCCAATAAGCCCACGGCCAGGGCACTGGTCTGCACCACGGCGTAGGCCGGGCGCGCCGACACCTGGCGCGTGGCCAGCACCAGCCAGCGCGGTGCGGTGGCCTCGTTCACCACGCGCCGCAGCAGCCAGACCGCGCCGGCGCTGAACCCGGCGAACAGCAGCACGGCCAGCGCCACGCCGCCCACGGCCAGCGCGCCCAGCCAGGCGTCGCGGCTGGTCGCCAGTAGCAGCGCAACAAAGCCGCCCAGCCCCAGGCCCAGCACCCCGAAGGACGCCGGGCGCAGCGCACCCAGCTCGCGCCGGATCACCCGCAGTGGCGGCACCCCGGCCAGCTGCAGCACCGGCGGCAGCCCGAAAGCCACCAACAGTGTGCCGCCCACGCCCAGGCCCAGCAGCGCCGGCCAGGCACCCGCCGGCGGCAGGTCGGCCGCCGCGGCCCCCCCCCCCCCCCCGGCGGGCCCCAGGGGCCCAAAAAAAAGGGGGCTGGGGGCCAAAAAAGGCACCCAGCCCCAAAACCTACGCAGAGGTCATTCTTCGTCGCCGTCCGTGCCGGCCGGCTTGAAGATCCAGGGGAAGGTGACGGTCACGACGCCGCCGCCCTGCGGCTC
>CAZKDU010000104.1:5464-5878 GCA_964551485.1 uncultured Burkholderiaceae bacterium | reverse complement strand
CAGCAGGGCCACAAACACATGGTGCATGGCGTAGCCCAGGCCCAGGCCGAGCCCGCTGGCCAGCAGCCCGGCCAGGGCAAATTCGGTGATGTAGCCCAGCGCCAGCTGGCGCTGGCTCAGGCCCAGCACCCGCAGCAGCGCACAGTCGTCCAGGTGCCGGGTGGCGAAGCCGCGCGCCGCCAGGGCCACGGCCACGGCGCTCAGCAGGGCCGCGAGCAGGGCCACCAAGTTCAGGAATTTCTCGGCACGGTCCAGCGTCTGGCGCATCTCGGGCCGGCCGGACTCCAATGACTCCAGCCGCACGCCGCGCACCGCGGATTTTTTGATTTCGGCATCGGCCCACTGGTTGAAGGCACGTACCTGCCGGTCGGTTCCCGCCACGGCAAAGCGGTAGGTCAGGCGGCTGGCCGGCTG
>CAZKDU010000104.1:0-5454 GCA_964551485.1 uncultured Burkholderiaceae bacterium | reverse complement strand
CCCAGCGCACGAAGGCCGCCCCCGCCGGCTCCGCGCCGGCCACGGCCAGCCGGTAGGTGACTCGGCTGGCCGGCTGCACCAGGCCGGTGGCAGCCAAGTCGGCCTGATTGAGCAGCACTCGCGGCGAGAAACTCATGAAGCCGGCGCCGCGGTCGGGTTCGAGCACGATCACACGGTCGATGCGCAGCGTGGCGTCGCCCAGCAGCAGCGGGTCGCCCATGCGCAGGCCCAGCGCGTCAAGCAGGCTGGCGTCGAGCCAGACCCGGCCCGGGGCCGGCACCTCGCGCGCCACCTCGGCTGCTGCGTCGGGCGCGGCGGCCACCTGCAGCTGGCCACGCAGCGGGTAGCCGGCCTGCACCGCCTTGAAGGCCACCAGGCGGCTGGCGCCGCCCTGGGCGTCGCTGGCGCGCGCCATGGTCGGGAAGGTCAGCGTGGCCACGCTGCGCAGGCCCAGGGTCCGGGCCTGCTCGGCAAAGGCCAATGGCAGCGGGTGGTCGCTGGCCACCAGGGCGTCGCCACCGAGCAGCTGGCGCGCGTCGCGCTGCAGGCCGGCCTGCAGACGGTCGGCAAAGAAGCCCACAGCCGACAGGGCGGCAACGGCCAGGGTCACGGCCACGATCAGCAGGCGCAGCTCGCCGGCACGCAAATCACGCCACAGGCCGCGCAGGCCCATGACCAGTAAAGACGAAGGCATGGCCGCGACCATACCCCAAAGCCCGGCACCCGGCACACAGTGTCGGACATCTCCGACACACATGGGGGGCCTCGGCCGATAGGCCTGCATGGCCCCGCCTGCGACAGTGGGGCCGTGTTTCACTCAAACCCATGGAGTCAAGCCATGACAAAACCCACCCTGCCCCTGCTGGCTGCCGCCCTTGTCAGCGTGGCCGCTCTGGCCGCCTGCAGCAAGACCGCCGAAGAACAGACCGTGGGCCAGAAGCTGGACCAGACCGTGAGCCAGACCCAGCAGGCCGCCAACGAGGTCAAGGGCGATGTGACCCAAGGGGCCGAATCCGCCCAACAGAAGGCCGCCGCCGTCACCCAGGAACTGGGCCGGGCCATTGACGATGCCGCCATCACCGCCAGCGTCTCGACCGACTTGGCCAAAGACAAGGACCTGAGTGTGCTGAAAATCAGCGTCAGCACCAAGAACGGCGTGGTGACGCTGGACGGTGTGGCCCCCACAGTCACCGCACGCGAGCGCGCCACCAGCATCGCCATGGCGGTCAAGGGCGTGACCAGCGTGTCCAACAACCTCATGGTCAGGGCGGCCTGACCATCGCCTACCTCGCTCGTCCCCGGGTGCCGGCCGCCTTGGCCTGCACCCGGTGTTTTTTGGGGGCAGTGCCCAGCTGTGCCCCGCTCAAGCCCCCCAGGAGATACCCCATGCCGATGCCGCCCTTGTCCCAGGCCACCATACGGCGTGTGCTGTACGTCACTCGCCGGGCCCTGCTGGATCTGAGCCAGGACATGGCCGATCCGGCTGGCACCACCGCGTGTCCGCAGACCCCCACGAAGCGACGCCCCGATGGCCGCCCTGCGGCCGCGCAGGCGCTGACGCGCACAGCCCCGCCGATGTGTCGATAGACCTGCACTCGTCACTGCACAGCACACCACGCCACCGACACCACCCCGCGCCCTTCTCCTACACCTCTGTGCATGGGCCCGGCCTACAGTGACCACACAGGCTCTCGAAGCACCGCCGTCCTTGGCACGTGCGCCTGCCAACAACCTGAACCAGGTGATCGACATGAACCAGAAACTCTTCCTGGCCGCCGCAGCCGCCGCCCTGATCGCACTGGGCACCGGTTGTGCCTCCCACCCGACCAACCAGCAGATTGGCACCGCCACCGGCGCCGTGCTGGGCGGTGTGGCGGGTGATGCGCTGTTCGGCGGCACGCTGGGCACCGTGGGGGGCGCCGCTGCGGGCGCCGTGATCGGCAATGAGGTAGGCCGCCGCCAGGACCGCCGCTGACGCGTGACGTTCCGTTCGACTGCTCAGGGCCGGGGTCCGGGTGTTGCCAGCACCCGGACCCCGGCCTTTTTGCCGTGTGCCTCAGACCCTGCATGCCAGCCCATCACACCGCGGCCTGCCGCTGGGCCAGCATGGCCCCAGGTCTGTGGCCCCGCCAGACGCCTCGATGGCCTGGTGCACCACGGCGATTGCCCTGGAGGCCCCGGGGCTCTGGGGCTCTGGGCTGCGCAGCCCTCTGCCACCGGCAGCCCCGACACCGACATGGCACCAGGTGCTGCCATCACCGCGATGGCACCTGGGTCGGTGCACGCCGCAGACGTGGCATGAAAAAGGCCGTGCAACGCACGGCCAGCTGGAAGGGTGTCCTTCGGCAGAGGGGCTTGCACACGGGTCCTCATGAAGGGCCCGGCCCATCCACTTCAGTTCGTGCGCACCACCAGGGTGTTGTGCACCTGCTTCACCCCCTTGACCGCCAGGGCGATCTCGGCGGCGCGGGCCTTTTCATCGACCGATTTGGCAAAGCCGGAGAGCACCACCTCGCCCTTCATGGTTTCCACGCCGATGGCCGAGGCGTCTACGCGGTTGTCCTGGACGAACTTGGCTTTCACCTGGGTGGTGATGGTGCTGTCGTCGATGTAGCTGCCCACAGTTTCCTGGCCACGGGTGACGGCGCAGCCCGTGGTCAGGCTGGCCAGGGCGGCCACAGCGGTGAAGGTGGCCAGGGCGGCGGTGCGGATGGTTTTCATCGGTTTCTCCTTGTGGATGTGAAGCACGTGAGCGTGCGGTGCGCGGACACAGAGGGGGACCCAAGGCGCCGCGGCACCCCGCGGCGGGTCCCTATGGCATTCAGTGGGAGAGCACGGCCTGTGCGGCCACCGGCGGCTCGTCCATCTGGCGGAACTGCACCAGCACGAGGTTTGCCGCCAGCCCCAGGGCGCCCAGGGTCAGGGCGGTCAACACGGTCAGGACCAGCAGCATCAGAGGGATCAGCATCGGGCTCTCCTTGGGTCGGTTCGCCGGCCCCGGGCATCGAGGCGCTGGGCGATGAATCCATCGTAGGGAGCACGGCAATGCCCGGGCATAGTCCAGGCGCCGCAGCCCGCGTAGGTCTGTGCCCGGCGTGGCTGTAGGACAGGGGGCCGGTGCCTGCCGGTCCCAGGCTCAGAGCGGCAGGTAGCCGTTGACGCTGGTGCCCTGGCCGGGTGCGCTGTCAACCTCCAGCCGACCCCGTGCGGCCGCTAGGCGATGCTGCATGCCTTTGAGGCCGTGTGCGCTGGGATTGACGCCGGCCGGCTCGAAGCCCACACCGTCGTCGCGCACACTGGCGCGCACCTGGCCATCGAAGCGGCGCAGTTGGATGCGCACCTGCCGCGCCTGCGCGTACTTGGCGATGTTGGTCAACGACTCCTGCACCAGCCGGTACACCGTGAGTTCGGCTGCCGGCGACAGGGTGACCGGCTCGATCTGGGTGTCGACCTGCAGGCCCGAGCGCTCGGCGAACTCGCGCGCCAGGATCTCCAGGGCCTCGGCCAGGCCCAGGTTGGCCAGCGACGAGGGACGCAAGTCTTCGATGATGCGGCGCTTGAGCGCAATGCCGCTGTTGAGGGTGTCGGCCAGGTGCTGCATGCGCTCCAGCACTTCGGGCCCACCCGTGCTCAGGCGCGACTTGAGACGCGCCAGGTCGAGTTTGGCCGCGGTCAGCAGCGCGCCGAGCTCGTCGTGCAGCTCGCGCGCCAGCCGGCCGCGCTCGGCCGCGCGCGCATCGATCAGGTAGTTCGCCAGCTCGGTCAGCTGCGCCGTGCGGTGGCGCACCGTGTCCTCCAGCAGGTCGCGTTCCTGCTTGAGCAGCTGCTCCTTGTCCTGGGCCGAGCGCTGCAGGGCCTGGGTCTGGCGCAGGTACAGGATGAAGGCCAGCAGGCCGATCAGGCTGCTGGCGGCGATGGCCGCACGTGCCAGCTGCAGCGTGGACTCGATCTGCTCCTGGGCCAGGCCGATCTCGCGCGAGAGGTCGTCGATCATGGCGATCGAGCGGCTGCGGATGGCGTCCATGTGGCGCTGGCCAATGTCGGTGTCTGTCACCGAGCGCCAGGCGTCCACCTCGCCACTGCCCCGCAGCCGCACCGTGACCTCCAGCTCGCCCAGCTTGCCCGTGACGTGCTGGCGCAAAGCCTTCAGGGCCTCCACCCGGTCAGGCCGGGCAGCGCTCAGCGTCTCCAGTTGCTTGAGGCTACCCTCGATCGCACCCACCGAGGCCTGGTAGGGTTTGAGGTAGTCCTCGCTGCCGGTGATCAGGTAGCCACGCTGGCCGGTCTCGGCGTCCAGCAACTGGCGCAACAGCAGCTGCAGGGTGGTGCGGGTCTCCATGAGCTGTCGCATTTCCCCCATGGCGATGCGCGAGCGCTGGTAGGAAAACTCATTGACACCCACCAGCAGCAGGGCGGCCCCAATGGCCAGCGCAAAGCTGATGAACAGGCGGACGCGGGCCAGGAAGTTCATGGTGTTCAAGGCAGACACCGACGCAGCGGGTGTGTGGAGGAAACGCGCCGATTACACTCGCAGCGACGTGCCCGCACACGCAGGGCGCCCCCGAACCGAAGGGAACCTGCCCCATGATCCAGATCGGCATCGTTGACGACCACGCCATCGTGCGCACGGGCCTGCGCCAGTTCCTCAGCGAACAGGTCGATCTGCGGGTGGTGGGCGAAGCAGCCGACGGCCGCGAGGCCATCGACCTGGTGCGGGCCCAGCCCGACATGGACGTGCTGCTGATGGACCTGTCCATGCCTGGGCAAAGCGGCATCGAGGCCCTGGCCATGATCCGAGCCAAGGCACCGGACCTGGCCATCCTGATCCTCAGCGGCTACCCCGAGGAACACTACGCGGTGAACCTGATCCGCCAGGGCGCGAGCGGCTACCTGAACAAGGAGTGCGAGCCATCGGACATCGCCAACGCGATCCGCACGGTCTCGCTGGGCAAACGCTACATCACCCCGGCCGTGGCCGAACTGCTGGCCCAGCAGCTCAAGCGGCCCGATGCCGAGGCCCCGCATCAGCAGCTCTCGGAGCGCGAGATGCAGGTCTTCCTGCGCCTGGCCAAAGGCGAGACCGTGGGCGACATCGCCACCGGCCTGTCGCTGAGCGTGAAGACGGTGAGCACCTACCGCACGCGCATCATGGAGAAGATGAACCTCGCCTCCAACAGCGACCTGACCTACTACGCCCTGAAGAACGGCCTGATCCAGTGAGCCCGGGCACCCCGCCCCCGCGCACCCGCTCATGGGGCAGGGCCGGCCAGGCGCATGCAGAACTCGATCAGCGCATCGATCTCGTTGGACTTGTCGAACACCGCATCGGCCCCGCCCTGCAGGCATTTGCGTCGGATGTCGGGCGTGGCGTAGTTGCTCAGCACCACCAGCTTCTGGTGTGGCTGGCGCATGCGCAAGGCGCACCCGGCGCGACTGCCGCGCTGGTCGACGACT
>CAZKDU010000103.1:0-6538 GCA_964551485.1 uncultured Burkholderiaceae bacterium | reverse complement strand
TCCAGTGGGAGTTCTCGCTGGCGGTGCTGGCGGCGGTGCTGGCGGTGCTGGGCTACTCGGTCAACGAGTCGGTGGTGATCTTCGACCGCATCCGCGAGAACTTCCGCCGCTACCGCAAGATGAGCACGGTGGAGATCATCGACAACGCCATCACCTCCACCATCAGCCGAACCATCATCACCCACGGCTCGACCCAGATCATGGTGCTGTCCATGCTGCTGTTCGGCGGCCCCACGCTGCACTACTTCGCACTGGCGCTGACCATCGGCATCTGCTTCGGCATCTACTCCTCGGTGTTCGTGGCCGCGGCCATCGCCATGTGGCTGGGCATCCAGCGCGAAGACCTGATGAAGGGGGGCGCGCGCAAGGACGGTGACCCCGAAGACCCGAACGCCGGCGCGGTGGTCTGATCCGGATCCTCCTTTCGCAGCCCATGGCGGACCTGCCCAAGCCCTCTGGTCCCCAGCTCGCGCGGCAGGCGCGCGAGCGTTTCGTGGTGCAGGCCAGTGCCGCCTTGCCGGCCCTGGCCGAGGCCATGCACCAGCACCTGGCCCAGCTCATGGAGCAGATGGGCAATGCGCGCGAGCTGCAGTCGCGCCGTGATGCCCTGGTGGCCTTTGCCGCGCTTCGCACGGCCTGGGCCCAGGCCGTGGCGCAGGCCTGGCAGCAGACCCTGCTGCCGCCCACCACCACCACCCGGGCCAAGCTCGAGGCGGCCAGCCTGACCCTGCTGGGTGACGAGGTGGTGGAGAACAAGATCCTGTCCTCGCGGCTGGCCCTGGCCATCATGAACCGGGTCAATTGGGAGCTCAACGACCTGCGCCTGCGCATCCAGCGCCTGGAGGGCTCGCGCGAGCTCGGCGCCCAGGACGTGCTGCGCCCCGAGGTGCTGAGCCAGCAGCTGGTGGCTCGCTGGGGGGAGCAGGGCCTGTCACGCCAGGACTGGGCCCTGACCCAGGTGGTGCTGGAGCCACAGCTGGCCGAGGCCCTGGTCGAGGTCTACCACGAGGCCAACGCCTTTCTGGTGGCGCAAGGGGTGATGCCCGAGATCGACCTCAAGCCGCTGGTGCGGCGCACGGGCACACAAAGCGCCGTTTCCCCGGTGGCCGTGGCGCCACCACCGGCGCCCATGCCCTCGGCGGCCGAAGAGACCCGCATGCTCACCAACCGCCAGCCCCTGGCCAAGGTGCGGGCCAGGGCCCATGGCGTGTTGGGTCAGCTCAAGCGCATGCTGGGCGAGCAGGTGGCCGATTTTGACGCCACCCGCCCGGCCAAGCCGTCGCCCGCGCTGTCCGACGCCCTGGCCCAGGCCGAGACGCAGCAGGTCGCGATGCCGTCGCGCCCGGCCTCGGCCTACAGCGAGGCCGATGTGGCGCACGAGGCCTCGGCCCTGCAGCAGCGCAGCGGCCGCCTCAAGGGCAAGGCCGCCACACCGGCCGAGAAGGCCACCATCGAGATCGTGGCCCTGATGTTCCAGAGCATCCTGGCCGAGGAGCGCCTGCCGCCGGCCATCCGGGTCTGGTTCGCGCGCCTGCAGATGCCGGTGCTGCGCGTGGCCCTGGGCGAGCCGGAGTTCTTCGGCACGCTGCAGCACCCGGCGCGCCAGCTGATCGACCACATGGGCTCGTGTGTCATGGGGTTCGACGCCACGGCCATTCAGGGCAGTGCCCTGGAGGCCGAGATCCGCCGCGTGGTGCAGGTGATCGAGCAGTACCCCGAGACCGGGCGCCGGGTGTTCCAGCTCATGCACGGCGAGTTCCAGAAGTTCCTCACCGGTTTCCTGACCGAAAAGGACAGCACCCAGCGCGTGGTCAGCGTGGCGCAGCAGGTCGAGCAGAAGGAGACCATGGCGATCCAGTTCACCATCGAGCTGCGCAACCTGCTCAAGGACATGCCGGTGCGCGACGAGGTGCGTGACTTCCTGTTCAAGGTCTGGGCCGAGGTGCTGGCCATGTCGGCGGTGCGCGACGGCGCCCAGCACGCCGACACCCTGGCGCGCAAGCGCACCGCGGCCGACCTGGTCTGGGCCGCCAGCGCCAAGCCCAACCGCAACGAGCGCGCCCGCGTGATCCAGGAGATGCCGGGCCTGATGCAGCAGCTGCGCCTGGGCATGGCCCTGCTCGGCCTCGACGCCGAGTCGCAGGAGGCGCACCTGCAGCGCCTGAGCCAGGCCCTGACCGACGCCTTCATGTCCAAGACCGAGGCCATCGACCCGCACCACATCGACCAGATGACGCAGCAGCTGGCACGACTGGAAGACTTCTTTTCCGACGTGGATCTGGACGACGTGCCGATCGACGCCACCAGCCTGGAGATGATGCTCGGGGTCGAGGCCTCGGGCATCGAGGTTGTGACCCAGGGCGGCTCGCCGCCCAACGAGGCCATGCTGGCCTGGGCCCAGGAGCTGGCCCCGGGCACCTGGTACCTGCTCGAGCACCAGGGCCAGACCGGCTTGGTGCAGCTGGTCTGGCGCAGCGAGCGGCGCCGGCTCAACCTGTTCGTGGCCGGCAACGGCCGCAGCTACCTGCTGCCGGCGCAGCCGCTGGCGGCCTACCTGCAGGCCGGCCTGCTGGCACCGGCCGAGGAAGAGGCTCTCACCGTGCGCGCCACGCGCGAGGCCATGGACCGGCTTGAGCAGCACCCGGCCCAGCTGCTGGGCTGAGCCAGGAAGCCACCGGCCGCTGTGTGCTGCCGGTGAGGTGTGTGGCAAGGGGCGAGGGGCAAAACGGGGGCGGGCGGCCGCGGGCCGCGTGCTCAGTGCGCGATGCGGTCGGCCGTGTCGTCGCAGAGCTCGGTCAGCACCAGGGCGTCGGGCTCTTCGCCGAAGCGCCAGTAGACCATGAGCACGATGATCTTCAGGTCGTCCAGCGACAGCGGCGAGCCCGGGGTGGCCATGGCCCGGTCGATCACCACCTCGCGCAGGGCGAAGGGCAGCACGCCCGAGGATTCCAGGAACATCACGAAGCCCAGGCACTCGGCGCCCAAGTGGTCTTGCTCGGCCTGGCTGTAGACGCGCAGGCTGTCAGGCACCGGTGCCACGTCCATCAGGCTGCGCGTGGCGCTGTCGTTGTCCCAGTCGATGCTGGTGTGCTGGGCCACCAGGTTCAGGCCGTCGAGCCAAGTCAGTGCCTGCTGGATTTCGTCGGCTTCGAACCCGGCGGCACTGAGCTTGCGGCCGAGCTGCGGCAGCTCGGGGCAGGCGTCGCCACGCCAGTAATTCTCATAGACGAACACAAGCACTTCAAACATGGTTGCAATATAGCCGACTGAAGGCGCCGCAGCGCCGGGGTTTCGCCACTTTTACACAGATGTGGCCGCGGATGTGGGGTTTCTGCCCAACGTTCGTGGCCTGGCATGCGCTGACCGGGCGCCCTTGGGCGCGGGGGCTTTGCGCAAGGGGGCTCGCCAGGCTCACGCCAGGGCCTGTCGCTGGAACAGGCCACCGGGCAGGCGCGCCACCTGGCCTTGCAGCTCCAGCGTCAGCAGCAGCGCCTGCAGCCGCGCCGTGTCCAGCCCGGTGCGGGCCTGCAGCGCATCCAGGCTGACCGGGTCGTGCCCCAGGCTGCGCAGCAGACCGGCCTCGCCTGGGCTGTCTGGGTCACCGGGATTGGTGCCATTTTCTGCCGCAGTCCTTGCCAGATGGTCTTGAGATGCTATCAAAAGAGGAGTGGCGGGCAGGCGCAGCTCGTCCAGCACGTCCTGCGCCGACTCGACCAGCCGCGCGCCCTGGCGGATCAGGGCGTGGCAGCCGCGCGCCTGCGGCGAGTGGATCGAGCCGGGGATGGCCAGCACCTCGCGGCCCAGCTCGGCCGCCAGCCGCGCCGTGATCAGCGAGCCCGACTGGGCGGCTGCCTCCACCACCAGCGTGCCCTGGGCCAGGGCCGCGATCAGCCGGTTGCGGCGCGGGAAGTTGGCGGTCAGCGGTGGCGTGCCCAGCGGGTACTCGCTGAGCAGCAGGCCCTGCGCCGCCACCTGGTGCGCCAGCGCCCGGTGCTGGCGCGGGTAGACCCGGTCCAGCCCGGTGCCGACCACGGCCACGGTGGCTGAGCCGGGGGCGGCATCGGCGGCGTCCAGTGCGCCCTGGTGGGCCGCGCCGTCCACACCCAGGGCCAGACCCGAGACGATGCACAGCCCGGCCTCGCGCAGGGCGCGGGCGAACTGGCGCGCGTTGGCCAGGCCCTGGGGCGTGGGGTTGCGGCTGCCGACCACGGCCAGGCCGCGCGTGGGCAGGGCCTGGGCCCAGTCGGTCGTCTGGCCAAGCAGGTAGAGCAGGGGCGGCGGGTCGCTGAGCGCCAGCAGCGCGGCCGGGTAGTCGGCGTCGGCCAGGGTGAGGACGCGGCGCGCCTGGCCGTGCTCGGCGCCGTCCAGCCAGGCCCGGGTCTGGGCGTGCTGGTCGGCCAGGGCCTCGGGCTCGCACCGCAGGGCCTCGGCCTGGGCCGGACCGACCACCTGGCGCAGCGCGCTCAGGGGCTGGGCAAAGACCTGGTCGGGCAGGCCGAAAGCGGCCAGCAGGCGGCGCGCCGTGTCCGGGCCCACGCCCGGGGTCAGCAGCAGGCGCAGCCAGCCGGTCAGCTCCTCGTCGCTGAGGGGGGCGTGCATGCGGGGCGGTGCCTCAGCGTGGGGTGGCCAGGCGATCGCCCACGCGCACGCTGTCGTTGATCTCCAGGATCAGGGCGTAGGACAGGCGTTCGAACGGGCGGAACACCATCAGCAGGCCGTTGCGCTCGTCGGGCAGGCGGATGGTCGGGCGCTCCGGGTCGGTGCGGTCCACCAGGCGGCGGCCGTTCTTCAGGATGGCCAGCACGTGGCCGCGCTCCATGCCGTCGGCCGTGCCCTTGTTGATGACCACCACCTGGTTTTGCGCGGCGTTGGTCACGGCGCTGCCATAGACCGAGACGATGCGCCCGTCCACCGGGGTTTGCGGCGCGTGCGGCTGGTAACTCAGCAACTCGCGCTCGGGCTCGGGCAGCAGGCGGTCGCCGACGCGCATCTCCTCCTTGGCGCTGACCAGGTCCACCGTGGCCGGCACGATCTCGCTGCCCAGGGCCGACTCGCCGCGCTGCAGCCGGGCCTGGCCCAGGTACTGGGCTTCGTAGCCGAGGATGGCCTGGCTCTCGGGGTCGCGCAGCGGGCGCGCCTCGCGGAACACACGCCACTGGCTGGGGCGGTCATCCACCAGGGCCAGCGGCTGGCTGGCGCTGCCGCGCGCGTAGGCGCGGTCGCCGCGCGTCAGCAGCACCCGGCCCTCAGGGCCGGCCACCAGGCGCGGGGCCTGCTGCAGCGCGTTTTCGCCCAGGATCACGGGTTCACTCAGGAAGGGCTCGATCAGGTGCGGCTGCAGCGTCGGCACCGGGTTGGCGCCCAGGGCCTCGGCGCGCACACGAGGCGACAGGCGCACCACCGGCAGGCCCTCGGCCGTGTCGACCTGTTCGGCGGTACCGGCCTCGGCCCCTGCCAAGCGCAGGGTGGCGCGGCCGTCCTTCTTGTCCAGCACCAGGCGCTGGCCGGGGTAGATCAGGTGCGGGTTGCGGATGCCCTGCAGGTTCATGCCCCAGAGTTCGGGCCAGCGCCAGGGGCTTTTGAGGAACAGGCGCGAGATGCCCCAGAGCGTGTCGCGCCGCACCACGGTGTAGCTGTCGGGGGCGTCGGGGCTGAGTTCGCTCAGCGGCACGCCAGCCTGGGCCACCTGCGCGGCGGTGGCGCGCTGGGCCGGGGTGACGGGGTAGGTCTGGGCCGGCGCGGCCTGGCTGCCGAGCAGAGTGCTCAGGCTCAGGGCCAGCAGGGGCAGCGCGGGGCGCCGTGGGGCGGCAGGGCGGTGGAGCGACGTGTGGTCAGGCAGCATCAGGCGGGTCTCCCGGCCTCAGGGACAGAGGGAGGGCGTGCGCCGCGCGCGCCCAGGGCAGTGGATTGTGCGGCGATGCCCCTGTGCGAGGCAATGCCACAGCCATTCTGGGCCGGCGGCACGGCCCAAAAGCGGCGAAAATGGCGGTCGATTGGACCCGTATTCATGGCTTTGCTCCCGATTCTCCGTTATCCCGACCCCCGCCTGCACACCGTGGCCCAGCCTGTGGCCGCGGTTGATGAGCGCACCCAGGCACTGATCGCCGACATGCTCGAGACCATGTACGACGCCAACGGCATCGGCCTGGCCGCGACCCAGGTCGACGTGCACGAGCGCCTGATCGTCATCGATGTGTCCGAGGAGCGCAACCAGCCCCTGGTGCTGATCAACCCCGAGATCACCTGGGCCAGCCCCGAGACCCGCGTGGGCGAGGAGGGCTGCCTGTCGGTGCCCGGCATCTACGACGGCGTGGAGCGCGCGCTGGCCGTGACCGTGCGCGCCCAGGACGCCCAGGGCCAGGCGCGCGACCTGAGCGCCGAGGGCCTGCTGGCGGTGTGCATCCAGCACGAGATGGACCACCTGCTGGGCAAGGTCTTCGTCGAGTATCTGTCGCCGCTCAAGCGCAACCGCATCAACACCAAGCTGCTCAAGGCCCAGCGCGTGGCCGAGCGTTGAAGCTGGTCTTTGCCGGCACCC
>CAZKDU010000102.1:0-6602 GCA_964551485.1 uncultured Burkholderiaceae bacterium | reverse complement strand
CCAGCACCGACGCCCAATACGACCCGCTGGGTGCGCTCTACAGCCTGCTCGAGCACGACACCGCCCACACCTTCATGGACGAGTTCGCCGAGGTCGCGATCGACGCCAGCCAGGTGATCTGGATCACCACCGCCAACGACCCGCGCAGCATCCCCGAACCCATCCTGAACCGCATGAACGTGTTCGAGATCGCGCCGCCCACGCTGGAGCAGGCACGCGAGATCGCGGCCCTACTGTACCGCGACATCCGCGGCGAGCACGACTGGGGCCAGCGCTTCGCACCCGAGCTCGGCGACGAGGTGCTGGACCACCTGGCCCAGATGCCGCCGCGCGAGATGCGGCGCGCGCTCATGACCGGCTTCGGCAACGCCCGCCTGGCCCGGCGCGACGAGGTGCACAGCGAGGACCTGCCGCGCGCCAGCGGCGCCAAGTCGCGCATGGGCTTCATGCAGTAGCCACGGCCACCCACGGCGCACCCCCATGCGCCCGTGGCGCCGCGGCGGCGGATGCCCCGCCAGGTCTGTTGTCGGCGGCGGCCCTGCGGCTGGGCCGGCACTGCTGGCCGGGGCCCGGGCCGAGCGGACCCCCCCATGGCTGGGCAGCGCCTGAGCGGCTCGCTACACTCGATGACACCACCTTTCACCCCGGCCTGATCGGACTGTGCCCCGTGCACCCGCCGCGCCTGGACCCCGGCCATGAGCCTGACCCACAGCCTGCTTCTCATCCTGCTGCTCATCGGTGCCAGCGCCTTTTTCTCGCTGGCCGAGATCTCGCTGGCCGCCTCGCGCCGCCTGCGCCTGCGCCAGATGGCCGACGCTGGTGACGCCCGTGCCGAGCGCGTGATCAAGGTGCAGGAGCAACCGGGTGACTATTTCACTGTGGTGCAGATCGGGCTGAACGCCGTGGCCATCCTGGGTGGCGTGGTCGGCGAGGGGGCGCTCAGCCCCTACTTCACCGAGCTGCTGGCGCACGGGTTGGTCGCATCCACCGCCGAGACTCTGGGCTTCCTGGCCTCGTTCCTGGTCACCACCTCGCTGTTCATCGTGTTCGCCGACCTGTTCCCCAAGCGCCTGGGCATGAGCGACCCCGAGCGCCTGGCGGTGCGCATGGTCGGCCCCATGCAGAACCTGACCACGCTGTTCAAGCCGCTGGCGTGGCTGTTCATCCAGGCGACCGACGCGCTGTTTCGCCTATTCGGCCTGCCGGCCCAGCGCGACGACCGGGTGACGCCGGCCGACATCCTGGCCCTGGCCGAGGCCGGCACCCAGGCCGGCGTGCTGGAGCAGCGCGAGCAGCAGGTCATCGCCAACGTGTTCGAGCTCGACACCCGCACCGTCTCCAGCGTGATGACGCCGCGCGAGCGCATCGCCTACTTCCTGCGCGACGACAGCGAGGCCGAGGTGCGCGCGCGCATCGTGAGCCAGCCGTTCTCGGCCTACCCAGTGTGCAGCGGCAACATTGACCACGTACTCGGCTACGTGGACGCCAAGGCCCTGTTCCAGCGCGTGCTCAACAACCAGCCGCTGGCGCTGGACGCCGAGGGCCTGCTGCTCAAGCCGCTGGTGATCCCCGACCGGCTGACGCTGACCGAGGTGCTCGAGCAGTTCCGCCAGGCGCACGAGGACTTCGCCATCATCGTCAACGAGTACAGCCTGGTGGTGGGCGTGATCACGCTCAACGACGTCATGAGCACAGTCATGGGCGAGCTGGTGGACACGCTGGACGAGGCCCAGATCGTGCGGCGCGACAACACCTCGTGGCTGATCGACGGCGTCACCCCCATGCAGGACGTGCAGCGCGCACTCGAGCTCGACGACCTGCCCCATGCCGACGAGTACGACACCCTGGCCGGCTTCCTCATGGTGATGCTGCGCCGCGTGCCCAAGCGCACCGACAAGGTGAGCTGGGGCGGCTACCAGTTCGAGGTGATGGATGTGGACAGCTTCCGAATCGACCAGGTCATGGTGACGCGGCTGGGTCCGGAACCGCCGGCGCCCTGAGTCGCAGCGCCGGCCGGGCTGCAGCGGGGTAGGGTCCAGTGGGTGTGGCGTCGCTGCCAGCCAGGTCAACCGGCCGGGGCCCCGGCCGGCCGCGAGAGGGGGCCGGGCAGCCAGTGGCGCTGCGCTGCCAGCACCGCATTCGGGTACTCGGCGCGACCGCGGCTGCCGTTGTAGCGGCCCAGGGCCATGAACAGGTCGCCCTGTTCGCGGTCTAGGTAGTGGCGCAGGATCACGCAGCCGAAGCGCAGGTTGGTCTGCATGTGGAACAGCTTGGCGCGGTCGCCGTCGCCCAGCACCCGGGTCCAGAACGGCATGACCTGCATGTAGCCCAAGGCACCGGCACTGCTCACGGCGTGCTTGCGGAACGCGCTCTCCACCTGGACCAGGCCCAGCACCAGCGAGGTCTCCAGGCCCGAGCGCTTGCTCTCGTACCAGACGGTTTCCAGGAATTCGCGGCGCACCTGCCAGTCGGGCTTGAAGCGGTGCAGGCGCTGGCTCATGTCACCCAGCCAGCGCAGGTAAGCCAGGCGCGACTCGGTGTCGTTGAACTCGGGGCGCGGGGGGGCGGCGTTGGCGATGGCCGAACTCAGTGCCGTGCGCACCGAGTCCAGCAGCGGCTCCTCGAGCTGTGCCCCGGCCTCGGCGCGCTCCGAAAACAGGAGCACGCCAGGCAACAGGGACAAGGCCTGCAGGCCGATTCGCCTTCTCATCCTGCGCAGCCCGGGCGAGGGCGCCGACTCAGACCTGGCCGGCCAGGCGCCGCACCAGGAAACCGAAGACCTCGACCAGGGGCAGCTTGGTGGCCTCGGTGTCGCGGCGCGCCTGGTACTCGACCTGGCCCTCCTTGAGGCCGCGGTCGGCGATCACCACGCGGTGCGGCACACCAATCAGCTCCCAGTCGGCAAACATGGCGCCAGGGCGCTCGCCACGGTCGTCCAGGATCACGTCCACGCCGTTGTCGCGCAGCTGCGCGTGCAGCTTGTCGGCAACGGCCTTGACCTCGGCGCTGCGGTCCATGCCGATCGGGCAGATCACCACGGTGAACGGGGCGATGGCGTCGGGCCAGATGATGCCGCGCTCATCGTGGTTCTGCTCGATGGCCGCGGCCGGCAGGCGCGTGATGCCGATGCCGTAGCAGCCCATCTCCATGAGCTGGGGCTTGCCGGTCTCGTCGAGGAAGCTGGCGTTCATGGCGCGGCTGTACTTGGTGCCCAGGTAGAACACATGGCCGACCTCGATGCCGCGCTCAATGGCCAGCGCACCCTGGCCGTCGGGTGAGGGGTCGCCCGCCACCACGTTGCGCAGGTCGGCCACCAGGGCCGGCTCGGGCAGGTCGCGGCCCCAGTTGACGCCGGTCAGGTGGAAGCCCTCGTCGTTGGCCCCGCAGACCCAGTCGGCGAGCACCGCCACCTCGCGGTCGGCCACGATCTTCACAGGTTGTTGCAGGCCGATCGGCCCCAGATAGCCGGGTTTGCAGCCGAAATGGGCCTCAATCTCGGCCACGGTCGCAAAGCGGAAGCCGGCGTCCAGGCCTGGCACCTTGCCGACCTTGATCTCGTTCATGTCGTGGTCGCCGCGCAGCAGCAGCAGCCAGACCTGGCTCTTGACCACGGCGCCGGTCGCGTCGGTCTGGTCGGTGGCCAGCACCAGCGACTTGACTGTGCGCGCCAGCGGCAAGCCGAGCAGCTCGGCCACCTCGGGGCAGGTGGCCTTGCCTGGCGTCGGCGTCTTGGCCAGGGCCTGGGCCGGGCCGGGGCGCGGGCCGGCCGGGGCCAGGGCCTCGGCCTTCTCCATGTTGGCGGCGTAGTCGCTGCCCGGGCAGTAGACGATGGCGTCCTCGCCGGTGGCGGCGATCACCTGGAACTCCTCGCTCAGGTCGCCGCCGATGGCGCCGCTGTCGGCCGCCACGGCGCGGTAGCGCAGGCCGAAGCGGTCGAAGATGGCGCGGTAGGCCTGGGCCATGACCTGGTAGCTGGCCTTGGCGGCCTCGGGGCTGCGGTCGAAGCTGTAGGCGTCTTTCATGATGAACTCACGCCCGCGCATCAGGCCGAAGCGCGGGCGGCGCTCATCGCGGAACTTGGTCTGGATCTGGTACAGGTTCTTGGGCAGCTGCTTGTAGCTGCGCAGCTCCTGGCGCGCAATGTCAGTGATCACTTCCTCGGAAGTGGGCTGCACCACGAAGTCGCGCTCATGCCGGTCCTTGATGCGCAGCAGCTCGGGGCCCATTTTGTCGAAGCGCCCGGTCTCCTGCCAGAGCTCGGCCGGCTGCACCACCGGCATGGTCAGCTCGACGGCGCCGGCGCGGTTCATCTCCTCGCGCACGATGGCCTCGACCTTGCGGATCACACGCAAGCCCATGGGCATGTAGTTGTAGATGCCGGCGCCCAGCTTCTTGATCAGACCAGCGCGCATCATCAGGCGGTGGCTCGCCACTTCGGCGTCGGCCGGGGCTTCCTTGAGGGTGGAAATGAGGAATTGGGAGGCTTTCATCGGGAACGCACTGGGGTTATCGAGACCAAGCCCCTTGCCCCACCCGATCTGGCGTGCATAATGAACTCAGTTACAAAATTTGGGGTTTGATTATGCTCGACCGGGACGGCTTTCGGCCGAACGTCGGCATCATCCTGCTCAACCAGAAAAACCAGGTGTTTTGGGGCAAGCGCATCCGCACCCACAGCTGGCAGTTTCCGCAAGGCGGCATCGACCGGGGTGAAACCCCGGAGCAGGCCATGTTCCGGGAATTGCACGAGGAAGTGGGCCTGCAGCCGGAGCATGTGCGCATCGTGGCCCGCACCCGCGACTGGTTGCGCTACGAGGTGCCAGACCGGTACATCCGCCGCGACGCGCGCGGACATTACAAGGGCCAGAAGCAGATCTGGTACCTGCTGCAACTGGTCGGTGCCGACTGGAACCTGAACCTGCGCGCCACCGACCACCCCGAGTTCGACGCCTGGCGCTGGAACGACTACTGGGTCCCGCTGGACGTGGTGGTGGAGTTCAAGCGTGGTGTCTACGAGATGGCGCTGACCGAGCTGGCGCGCTTCCTGCCACGCGGTGAGCACCGCAACCGCTACCTGCGCAGTGGTGCGCGTGGCCGCGAGCTGGAACCCCAAACCACCACCGTGCCTCATTCGCCGCTGCTGCGCAGTGGCCACATGGCCTTGCCACCGGGGGCCAGCTTCGAGCCCCAGCCTGGCCACGCCAGCCCTGCCCCCAATTCCGCCAATGCACGTGCCAAGACCACCCCTGTGCGCCACTGAGCCGGCCAGCCGCCCCATGTGGCGCCGGCTGGGCGGCTGGCTCGCGCCCCTGCTGCTGGCGGCCACACCCACCTGGGCCCAGTTGCTGGAAGCCGATCCCGACTGGAAAGACACCGAGGTCGGACCGGCGCCGGCGTTTGCCATGCAGCGCCTGATCGTGGTGGATGCCCCGGCCAGCGCGCTGCGAATCGGGGTGGACCCGGCCACGCTGAGCATCACGCCCCAGGGGGTGGTGCGGTATGTGGTGGTGGCCACCAGCAACTCAGGCGCGGTGAACGCCATGTACGAGGGCATCCGCTGCAGCACCGGCGAGTTCATCACCTACGCCCGACACAACCCGGACAGCGGCTGGCAGGCCGTGGGCCGCCCGCAATGGCGCTCCATGTTTGAGAAGGCGCCGTCGCGCCATCCGCTGCTGCTGGCGCGTGCCGGCCTGTGCCAGGAAGCCGCACCCAACGCCCCGGTTGCAGCCATGGTGCGTGACCTGCGCAGCACGCCAGGCAGCCGTCTGCCGTACTGAGCCGGCACAGGCAGCCCCGCCCACTCCACCCTTGCCCGTCTCGGCTGCGACCGCTGTGCGGCAGTCCCGCGGTCGCACCAACGGGCCAGAACAACATCAGACCAGGCCATGCCCCGACCGCCGCGCAGCAGCGGCGCCGGGCGGGCCGCGTCAGCGCTGCAGCACCAGGTTGTCGCGGTGCACCATCTCGGGCTCGGCGGCGTAGCCCAACAGGCGCTCGAACTCACTCGAGGGCTTGCGGCAGATCAGCCTTGCTTCGGCGCTCGAGTAGTTGGCCAGGCCACGCGCCACCTCCAGGCCGGCGGCGTCGCGCACCGCGATCACGTCGCCGCGCGAGAACTCGCCCTCCACCGCCATCATGCCGATGGGCAGCAGGCTCTTGCCCTCGTCGCGCAGCTTGGCCACAGCGCCCTCGTCCACCCGCACCGCGCCGCGCATCTGCAGGTGGTCGGCCATCCACTGCTTGCGCGCCTGGGTCTTGGCGGTCTGCGCCACCAGCAGGGTGCCGATGGGCTCGCCCCGGCTCAGGCGGATCAGGGCGTCGGGCTCACGGCCCCAGGCGATCACGGTGGAGGCACCCGAGCCGGCCGCGCGCTTGGCCGCCAGGATCTTGGTGATCATGCCGCCCTTGCCGATGCTGGAGCCGGCGCCACCGGCCATGGCCTCGAGTTGCGGGTCGCCGGCCTGGGCCACGTGCACGAAGGTGGCCGACGGGTCGCGGCGCGGGTCGGCCGTGTACAGGCCCTTCTGGTCGGTCAGGATCACCAGCACGTCCGCCTCGACCAGGTTGGCCACCAAGGCGCCCAGGGTGTCGTTGTCGCC
>CAZKDU010000101.1:0-6676 GCA_964551485.1 uncultured Burkholderiaceae bacterium | reverse complement strand
GGGTGCAGGTCACCCCCCAGCGCCTCGGGCCGCCCCACCAGCAGCAGGCTGGCGTCGGGGTGCTGGTCCAGGAACTGCCGGCAGGCCGGCAGCGTGACGCGGGGGCCATGGTCGCCCCCCATGCAATCCACGGCAAGAACGATCACGGGCAGCCCACTCGGTGGCTCAGGCAGACAGGACGGACTGGCAAGTGCAACCCCCAAAAGAAAAGCCCGACGCTACGCAAGTAGCCCCGGGCTCGCAGCACGCACCTGGAAGGTCAGGCTTCGGACTTGGTCTTGAGCACCTTGCGGCCACGGTAGAAGCCGTTCGGGCTGATGTGGTGGCGCAGGTGGGTTTCGCCGGTGGTCGGCTCCACGGCGATGCCGGGCACGTTCAGGGCGTTGTGCGAACGGTGCATGCCGCGCTTGGAAGGGGACTTTTTGTTTTGCTGGACGGCCATGACAAGGCTCCTTGGCGAAATAGGTTAAACGGGTTAGGGCCGGGCCGCCAGAGGCGCCCGAATCGTCACTCAGTCCCACCAAAAGCCAGGGCATGAAAGACGCGAAGCCCACAATTATAGCCCAAGTCCTGGTTTTTCCACCATCAATCCTCGGACACCCCCGGCCGCAGCCGCGCCAGCGCCGCAAACGGGTTGGGCCGCGCGGCTTCAGCGGCGTCGAAATCGGGGTCCTGCACCGCCAGCCGGACCGGGGCCGGGCACTGCTCGTGGCGCGGCACCACGGGCAGGGCCATCAGGAGCTCGTCCTCGACCAGTTCGGTCAGGTCGAAATGGCGGCTCAACACCAGCAGGTCTTCTTCGGCCGCCTCGTCCTCGGCCGACGCCGTGGCCTCGTCGGCCACGAAGCGGAAGCTGCGCACCACCTCCAGCGCGGTCTGCACCGGGGTCAGGCAACGCTGGCAGGTCTGGGTCAGGCGGGCCGAGGCCTCCAGGTGCAGCCAGGCCGAACCCGGGTCACCGGTGCGGCCACGCCACTCGCCCTGGACCGACCAGCGCACCTGGTCGGCGTCTTCGGCCAGCGGGGCGGCGGCCGATTCCTCGGCCAGGCGGGGGTAACGCGCCAGTGGCGCCGCGTCGGACAGGGTCGCGGCGGCCTGGGCAAAGGCCTGGACGTCCAGGCGCGTGGCAACAAACTCTCGGCTCATGCGGCCAGTGTAAGAGAATCGCCCCATGCCCCTGCCCACCCCCCTTGCCGCCCGCGCCCCGGGCGCCCCGCGCACGCTGATCCTGGGTTCGACCTCGCGCTACCGGCGCGAGCTGCTGGAACGCCTGCGCCTGCCCTTCGCCGTGGTCGCCCCCGAGGTCGACGAAACCCCGCAGCCGCTGGAGACGCCCCACGCGCTGGCGCTGCGCCTGGCCCTGGCCAAGGCCTGGGCGGTGGCGCGCCTGCACCCCGAGGCCGTGGTGATCGGCTCCGACCAGGTGGCCGACCTGGCTGGACAGCCACTGGGCAAACCCGGTGACCACGCGCGCGCCGTGGCCCAGCTGCGCCGGATGCGTGGCCAGACCGTGGTGTTCCAGACCGCGGTGGCTGTGGTCTGTGCCGCCAGCGGCTTCGCCCAGGCCGAGCTGGCGCCGGTGCGGGTGCGCTTTCGCGAACTGGGCGACGACGAGATCGAGCACTACCTGCGCGCCGAGACCCCGTACGACTGCGCCGGCAGCGCCAAGAGCGAGGGCCTGGGCATTGCCCTGCTCGACGCCATCGAGAGCGACGACCCGACCGCCCTGGTCGGCCTGCCGCTGATCCGCACCTGCCGCCTGCTGCGCGCCGCCGGCCTGCGCCTGCTGGACGCCCCCGCCGAGGTCCTGGCATGAGCGGGCGCCTGCTGCTGGTGCCGGCGCCGCTGGATTTCGGCTGCGAGCCGCCGGTGCCGCTGACCCAGGTGCTGCCCGCCGGTACCCTGCAGGCGGCAGCCCGGCTGGAACACTGGATCTGCGAAAACGCCAAGTCCACCCGCGCCTACCTGAAGCGCCTGAACGCGGTGCAGCCCTTGTCGCACCTCATGCAGTCGCTACAAATTCAGGAGTTGCCGCGCGAGGTGCACAAGAAGGGCGACCACGGCGGCGGCTTCGACGCGCGGCCACTGCTGGCGCCGGCGCTGAACGGCCACGACATCGGCCTGGTCAGCGAGGCTGGCATGCCGGCCGTGGCCGACCCCGGCAGCTCGGTGGTGCGCGCCGCCCACGCCCTGGGCCTGACGGTGGTGCCCCTGGTGGGACCGGTGTCGCTGCTGCTGGCACTGGCCGCCAGCGGCCTGAACGGGCAGAACTTCGCCTTTGTCGGCTACCTGCCGCAGGACGCGGCCGAGCGGACCCGGCGCATCCGCGAGCTGGAGGCCCTGGCCCTGAAGACCGGCCAAGCCCAGCTGTTCATCGAGACGCCCTACCGCAACGCCGCCCTGCTGGCCGCCCTGCTGGCCAGCCTGCAGCCCCACACCCGGCTGGCCACCAGCAGCGGGCTGACGCTACCGCAGGCGCAGAGCCGCAGCGCGCTGGTGCGGCAGTGGCTGGAGCAGCCGGCGCTGGCCGACCCGGGCGCACCCACGGTGTTCGCCATCGGGCGCTGAGGCGCCGGTATCTGGCGGGCACGCCCCGTCATGGTGACCTGCCCGACCTCGGCACGCCTCACACCGCCACCGCGGCGCCGCGGGCACGGTGCCCGGGTGCTCAGCCCCCCCCCGCAAGCACGGTAGCAGCTGGCTTGCAGGAGGGGCTCAGCGGCCGTCCGGGCGACGGGCGCGCAGCCAGCCCATGGCGCCAGGGCCGGGCACGCGGATGCAAGCGGCGGGCCCCTGCCGCGTGGGCCCCAGGGGGCCCACGGTGTGGTTCAGCGGATTGCTGGCAAGGCGGTCTTGAGCGTGCGCGCCGCGCCCTCGCCCATGGCCGCGCCGAAGCGCTTGGCCAGGCGTTCGGCCACGTTCTCGCGGCGCGTGTAGTCCACGATGTCCTCAGCCTTGACCACCTCGCGCGCCACATAGCCCAGGTTGCCGAGCTGGTCGGCCAGGCCCATCTCCACGGCCTGCTGGCCGTTCCAGAACAGGCCGCTGAACATCTCGGGCGTGGGCTTGAGGCGGGTGCCGCGGCCGGCCTTGACGGCGTCGATGAACTGCTTGTGGATCTGGTCCAGCATGGCCTGGGTGTAGGTGCGCTGGCGCTCGGTCTGCGGGCTGAACGGGTCGAGGAAGCCCTTGTTCTCGCCGGCCGTCATGAGGCGGCGCTCGATGCCCACCTTGTCCATCAGCCCGGTAAAACCAAAGCCATCCATCAGCACGCCGATGCTGCCGACGATGCTGGCCTTGTCCACAAAGATCTTGTCGGCCGCCACGGCGATGTAATAGGCGGCCGAGGCGCACGACTCCTCGACCACGGCGTACACCGGCTTCTTGTGCTTGTCCTTCAGGCGGCGCAGCTCGTCGTTGATGATGCCGGCCTGCACTGGGCTGCCGCCGGGCGAATTGATCAGCAGCACCACGGCCATGGAGCCCTCGTCCTCCATGGCGCTGCGCACGGCTTCCACCACCTGGTCGGCGCTGGCCTCGGTGCCCGAAGCGATCTCGCCCTTGATCTCCACCACCGCAGTGTGCGGCAGCGAGGGGTCCTTGGCCGGGCTCCAGTGGCCGAACAGCAGCCAGGTCAGGGCCACGAAGAACAGCAGCCAGCCCAGGCGCAGCACGGTGCGCCAGCGCCGCGCCGCGCGCTGCTCGGCGAGCTGGGCGAAGGCCAGCTTCTCCAGGGTGGCACGCCCCCAGTCACCCGAGGCGTCGGCGTGGGACCCCGGCGTGCCGGGGGGAAGCAGGGACGGATCGGGCATGTCAGAACTCCACGGGTTTGAGGTTGTAATCAGTATGCCAGTGCACCACGCCGTCGTGTTCGCTCAGCACGATCTTGACCAGGCCGCCGCGGCAGGGGCCACCGGCGCACTCGCCGCTGTCGGGCCGGTAGGCCGCGCCGTGGGTGGCGCACAGCAGCCACTGGCCGCTGTCGTCGAAGAAGCGGTTGGGCTGGTAGTCCATCTCCATGGCCACGTGCATGCAGCGGTTCAGGTAGGCGTGCGCCCGGCCCTCGAAGCGGATGGCAAAGGCGCGGCAGGTCTGGCCGGCGTAGACCACGTCAAACGGCACCGCCTCGCCGCCCTCGGCCAGGTCGCGGCTGTGGCACAGGGCAATGGCTTCAGGCATGCGCGCGCAGCCAATCGCCCAGCTCGGTCACGGAGTGCGCCACGAACAGCGGCCCCAGGGCCGCGAAGCCGTCGGGCTCGTGCGCGCCGTAGCTCACGGCCACGCTCGGGCAGCCGGCATTCAGCGCCATCTGCAGGTCATGGGTGGTGTCGCCCACCATCAGGGTGCGCCCGGGCTCGGTGCCGAACTCGCGCATCAGCTCCTGCAGCATGCGCGGGTGCGGCTTGCCGGCCGTCTCGTCGGCGGTGCGCGAGCCGTCGAACACGCCCTGCAGCGCGGCCTGGTGCAGGGCCTCGTCGAGCCCGGCCCGGCTCTTGCCCGTGGCCACGGCCAGCCAGTGGTGGCGCGCGCGCAGCGCGTCCAGCATGGGCAGCACGCCGTCGAACAGGCTCAGGTCGTGCTGCTGCGCGAGGTAGTGGTGGCGGTAGCGCGCACCCAGCTCGGGGTAGCGCTCCTTGGGCACGTCGGGCGCGGCGTGGGCCAGGGCCTGCATCAGGCCCATGCCGATCACGTAGGCCGCGTCCCGGTCGCCGGGCACGGTGCCACCCACGTCGGCCACCGCGCGCTGGATGCTGCGCACGATGATGGCGGTGGAGTCGAACAGCGTGCCGTCCCAGTCGAAGGCAATCAGGTCGAAGCGGCGCGGGCGCATCTCAGGCATGGGGGGCGGCGGCGTGCGTGAGGAATTGTTGCAGCTCGGCCGGCAGCGCGGCCGTGAGCTCGACCTGCTGGCCGCTGGCCGGGTGCTTGAAATGTAACCGCCAGGCGTGCAGGA
The DNA here is from genome assembly GCA_964551485.1 of uncultured Burkholderiaceae bacterium. Classification (GTDB taxonomy): domain Bacteria; phylum Pseudomonadota; class Gammaproteobacteria; order Burkholderiales; family Burkholderiaceae_C; genus CAZKDU01. The sequence continues at coordinate 1,722 of CAZKDU010000101.1, read as the reverse complement.
ACATGCGCTTGAGCCCCTGTTTTTGCAACCGCTTGTTGCCGTCGAAGTCGCCGTACTTGTCGTCGCCGGCGATCGGGCAGCCCTGCGAGGCCAGGTGCACGCGGATCTGGTGCGTGCGCCCGGTCTTGATGGTCACCTCCAGCAGGGTCAGGCCAGGCAGGCGCTGCGACACCTTGACCAGGGTGATGGAGCGCATGCCGTAGGGGTCGTCGCGGTCCACCACCTTGACGCGACGCTCGCCCTCGCCCTGCGGGCCGGCCAGCAGGTATTTGTGCAGCGGCAGGTCGATCACCTTCTTGTTGGCCGGCCATTCGCCCAGCACCAGGGCCAGGTAGGTCTTGCCGGTCTCGCGCTCGCGGAACTGGTCCTGCAGGGCTTTGAGCGCGCTGCGCTTCTTGGCCACCAGCAGGATGCCGCTGGTCTCGCGGTCGAGCCGATGCACCAGCTCCAGCAGGCGCGCCGCCGGCCGGGCCTGGCGCAGCTGCTCGATGACGCCGAAGCTCACGCCCGAGCCGCCGTGCACGGCCACGCCGGCCGGCTTGTCGATGGCCAGCAGGTGCTCGTCCTCCAGCAGCAGCGGGAACTCGCGCGCCGGCGCCGGCCGCTCGGCCTTCTCGGCGGCGCGCTCGGACAGGCGCACGGGCGGCACCCGCACCACGTCGCCGGCCGCGACCCGGGTGTCGGCGCTGGCGCGGCCCTTGTTCAGGCGCACCTCACCCGAGCGGATGATCCGGTACACATGGGTCTTGGGCACGCCCTTGAGGTGGCGGATCAGGAAGTTGTCCAGGCGCTGCTCGGCCGATTCCTCGTCCACCACCAGGAATTTGACCTCCGGCTGCACCGGCCGGGCGTTAGCCCCTATAATGTTTTTGACCCGCATCGTTTTGTAAGTGCTTGATTTGAATAAGTTTAGAGCACCCCGGCGCGATGCGGGAGGTCGATGCCCCCCACGGGCGTCGCTGGCAAACCTGGCCGCCAAACGCGCCAGGTGGTCAACACCCCCGTGGTTCAGGCCGACGCCCATGAAACACCGATTCGGAATACCCAAGCCCCCCAGCGCGTGCTGGTGGGCGGATTGAAGCGAGAGATCCCTGTGCTTGTGTGGATGGTACTGGTTCAACAAGGCTGGCGCTGGCCCCTGCCCGCGCAGCCTGACCAAAATGTGCCCGAAGCCCTAGCCCCGCTTAAACCGGTTGCTACAGATTTCGTAGCAACCTGGTCACGCACCCCACTCGCCCCCATCCCTGTGCCCGCGCCCAGCCTGCCGGACTGAACCCGTCCCGGCAGGCCTGGCGCCTTTGCGGCAATTCCCCTTCGTTTCCTGGCGTCTGCCCCGGCATCCTTGCCCCACCCCAGGGGCTGTCATCGGGCCGCAAGGCCCGGCGGTCGCGTGCACCCCATTCGCGCACGACCGCTGCATGCAAAGGAACCGCATCATGAAACGGATGCTCATCAACGCCACGCAGGCCGAAGAACGCCGCCTGGCCATCGTCGACGGCCAGAAGCTGCTCGACTACGAGATCGAGATCGAGGGGCGCGAACAGCGCAAGGGCAACATCTACAAGGCCGTGGTGACGCGCGTCGAGCCGTCGCTGGAGGCCTGCTTCGTTGACTATGGTGAAGACCGCCACGGCTTCCTGCCGTTCAAGGAAATCTCCAAGCAGTACTTCGCCCCGGGCGTCTCGCCCAGCCAGGCCCGCATCAACGAGGTCATCAAGGAAG
>CAZKDU010000100.1:0-6723 GCA_964551485.1 uncultured Burkholderiaceae bacterium | reverse complement strand
ATTCCAGCGGCACCACCGGCCTGCCCAAGCCCATCGTGCACGGCCACGGCGGCACCGTGCTGGTGGCGCTGGCGCTCAAGACCCTGCACAACGACATCGGCTGCAGCTACGACGCCAACTCCTGGGGCGAGCGCTACCACTGGTACAGCTCGACCGGCTGGGTGATGTGGAACGCCCAGACCAGCGGCTTGCTCAACGGCACCACCTGCGTCATCTACGACGGCCACCCTGGCGGCCTGCAGGCCGCCCCTGCGCCCGCACCCGGCGCTGCGGCCGCGCCGGTGCCGGGCGGGCCGCTACCCGGAGGCGCCCGGCCGTTCCCCGACTGGACCACCCTGTGGCGCTTCGCGGCCGAGGAGGGCGTGGCCTTCCTCGGCGCCGGCGCCGCCTTCTACGCCAACTGCCTCAAGGCCGGTGTGGACCTGGCCACCTGCGGCGACCTCTCGGCCGTGCGCGCGCTCGGCAGCACCGGCTCACCGCTCTCGCCCGAGGCCCAGGCCTGGGGCACCGGGCAGTTCCGACGCCTGAGGGCGCAGCAGCCGGGTGCCACCGCGCCGCCTGACGGTGACGGCGCCGCCCCGGCGGGGGCGGGCCCGCAGGCCATGGGGGCGCCCGCGGACGGCATCTGGTGGTGCAACATCTCTGGCGGCACCGACTTCTGCGCCGCCTTCATCGGTGGCCACCGCGAGCTGCCCCAGGTGCCCGGCGAGATGCAGTGCCGCCTGCTCGGCTGCGCCGTCGAGGCCTGGGACGAGCAGGGCCAGCCCGTGGTGGGCGCCGTCGGTGAACTGGTCTGCACCCAGCCGCTGCCGTCCATGCCGCTGTACTTCTGGGGTGACGCCGGCGGTGAGCGCTACCTCGCGAGCTACTTCGACATGTACCCGCCGGGTCACGGCCGGCGCCCGGGCGGGGGGGACGCCGCCGCCGCCGCCGGCGGGGTCTGGCGCCATGGCGACTGGCTCAAGATCGGTCCGGCGCTGGCCGAGGGCGGGCGCGACGGCGGCGGCTGCGTGATCTACGGCCGCTCTGACGCCACCATCAACCGCCATGGCCTGCGCATGGGCACCAGCGAGCTCTACAGCGCGGTCGAAGCCCTGCCCGAGGTGCTGGACAGCCTGGTGGTGGACCTCGAATACCTCGGGCGCGAGAGCTACATGCCGCTGTTCGTGGTGCTGCGCCCGGGCTTGGTGCTGGACGCCGCCCTGCAGCGTCGCCTGCAGGACGCGATCCGCACCGCACTCAGCCCGCGCTTCGTGCCCGACGAGATCTTCCAGGCCCCGGAGATCCCGCGCACCCTCTCGGGCAAGAAGCAGGAGCTGCCGATCAAGAAACTGCTGCTGGGCCAGCCGCTGGCCAAGGTGGTCAACCCCGACGCCATGGCCAACCCGGGCTGCCTGGGCTGGTACCAGGCCCTGGCCGAGGCGCGCCTGCAGGCCGCCCGACCGTGAACCCGGTGGCCGGGCGCCGCCCCCGCCCGGGTGTGTGGGGTGGCGGTGGTCGCCCCCGGTCTCAGAGCGGGTGCTCGGTGTAGAAGCGCCCGCCGTGGAACAGCAGCGGCGAGGCGCCGGTGCGGTGGGTGCAGTGCTCGACCTCGCCCACGAAGATCACGTGGTCGCCCTCGTCGTAGCGGCTGCGGTTGAAGCACTCGAAGGTGGCGGCCGCGCCCTCGATCAGCGGCGCGCCCGAGCGCCCGGGCCGGTGTGGCACGCCCAGCCAGCGCTCGCTGGCGCGCCCCGCGAACTGCAGCGCCAGCGCCTGCTGGTCGGCCGCCAGCACGTGGATCGCGTAGTGCGAGCCGGCGCTGAAGGCCGCCATCGAGCCGGCGCTGCGACCCAGGCTCCACAGCACCAGGGGCGGCTGCAGTGACACCGAGTTGAACGAGTTGGCGGTCAGGCCCACCAGCCCGCCGTCGGGGGTGCGGGCCGTGACGATGGTCACGCCGGTGGCGAACATGCTCAGCGCGTCACGGAACTCGCGTTCCGAGAACGCCGGCGGCAGGGCTTGGGCTGGGGGTTTCAAGGGCAAGGCGGATTGACGTTTCGTCAATTATCCGGGCAAACCCGAGGCGGTTACCATGACCGGCACGTCGTCCGTGCCCCGCCTGTCGCCTGCCCGCCCAGCCCCCGTGTCCATCCGTCTGCCCCAGCGCCCGTGCCCGCGCCTGTCTGCGCACCCGCCTGTGCGTGCCCCTGCCCGCCGGTGGGGCGTGGCGCTGCTGTTGGCCACGCTGCTGGGCCTGCGCCCGGCCGTGGCCCAGCCCTGTGGCGACTGGGTCGTGCGCCTGCCGGGCCCGGCCCAGGCCCTGTGCGAGGCGGCGGCGCTGCAGCCGGTGGCGCCGCGCTCGGTGCGCGGCCAGCCGCTGCTGGCGGCCGACGTGGCGCCCGTGCCCGAGGCCGAGCGCCAGGGGCTGGCGCCGCTGCGGGTGCTGGTGCTGGGTGGCCTGCACGGCGACGAACCCTCGTCGGTGAGCCTGGTGCTGCAGTGGCTGGCCTGGGCCACCGAGCAGCCGGGTGCGGTGCAGTGGCGCTTTCTGCCCCTGGTCAACCCGGACGGCCTGCTGCACAGCCCCTCGACCCGCACCAACGCCCATGGGGTGGACCTGAACCGCAACTTCCCCACCCCGGGCTGGGCGCGCGAGGCGCCGCGCCACTGGGCGCAGCGCACCCGGCGCGACCCGCGCCGCTGGCCGGGGCCACAGGCCCTGAGCGAGCCCGAATCGCGCTGGGTGCACGACGAGCTGCTGAGCCTGGCGCCGCACCTGGTGGTCAGCGTGCACGCGCCCTACGGCGTGCTGGATTTCGACGGCCCGCTGGAGGCGCCGCGTCGCCTGGGCCGGCTGCCGCTCGACCGGGTCGGGGTGTTTCCCGGCTCGCTGGGCAATTACGGTGGCCTGCACCGCGGCGTGCCGGTGATCACCATCGAGCTGCCGGAGTCGGACCAGACGCCGAGCTTGGTCGACATGCTGCACATTTGGACCGACCTGCGGCAATGGATGGAGGCACGCCTGCGGCCCCATGTGCGCGCCCGCGAGCCCGGGCCGGCCGCCGCCCCTGCCGGATCTTCCGTCCCGCCCCCGGCCGTGACGCCGGCGGCCGAGCCGGTGGAAGAGCCCGGGCCCGCCACTCCCCCCGTGCCGGCCGCGCCCCTGCCCGAGCGAGGCCCGGCCTCGGTGCCCAGGCCGGCCAGTCCGCCGGCATCGGCGCCATCGCCCAGTCCGGCGCCCGCCCCGTCCGAGGTCCCGCCGGCCCCAGGGCCTGCTGCCGAGCCATTGGCGCCCGGTTCCACCACCCGCCCAGCCGAGGCCGGGCCCGCCTCACCCCCGATCGGGCCCGTGCCCGAGGCCCCGGCCTCTGCCCCGGCGACGGGGGCACCGGTCCCGGGCCGGCCGGCCTCTGCGCCCGCCCCCGGGGTTGAGTAAAAACAGGCCCCAGCCCTTGCCAGGTCTGGGTGAATTGCTATGAATTTAGGAGTGATCGGGGGGCGGGCCCGCCCTGGCGGCGGCTCGCGGTCTGTCCGGGAGGCCGTGGCCACCGGTTCAGAGCTTGGCCAGCTGCAGGTGCTCGCGCAGGCTTTGCGCCTTGTCGGGGTCGAACGGGCCCTCGACCCGCGCCAGCACCTCGCCCTGGCGGTTGAACACCACGGCGTGGGCGTGCTCGCTGCCGCTCAGGCCGGCCGCGCGGATGAAGGCCTCGCGGTCGGTGAACAGCGGCAGCAGCCGGGCCCGCTCCCACGGGCTGTTGAAGCGTGACAGCAGACGGGATTCGATGGCCTGGCGCTCGGCCGGGTTGCCAGGGTCATTGAGCACGGGCATGCGCACCCAGGCGATGGCACTGTCGTGGTGCAGGTTCAGGCCCTCGATCCAGCTCTCGATCTCGGCGCGGTGGCGCCGGTCGAAGCCGATCAGGGCCAGGGTGCGCTCAGCGTCCAGACCCTCTGGCAGGACCACAGTGCGCTGGTCCAGGCGCTTGGCGGTCAGGGCGGGCAGGCGCCCCATGACGCTGGACTCGTTCGGCCCGACCACGGCCAGCACGAGTGCCAGCAATGCGGCCAGCGGCCACCACAGCATGTTCAACCCAAGTTGGTTCATGTGGAACTCCTGGAGTCTTCGGGACCATGGACATGCAAGATGCGTGCAAAGTGCCGGCCCGCCGCAGGCCGGGGCGTCAGCGCACCAGCAGCACCGGGGTGTCGCACTGCGACAGCACCTGGGTGGCGACCGAGCCCATCACCAGGTTGCCCAGGGCGCCATGGCCGTGCGAGCCCATGACCAGCAGGTCAAAGCGGCCTTGCTGGGCCAGCTTGGCAATGGCCATGCCGGGGGCGCCCAGCTTCCACAGCACCTGGGCCTCGATGCCGTGGCGGCGCAGGAACTTCTCCACCGGCGCCAGCACCTTGGCGGCCTCTTCGCTGTGGTAAGCCTTGACGGTGCCGGCGCCCAGCGCGGTCTTGGCGCGGGCCGGCAGCGGCGGCTGCGCCGTGAACAGGGTGTAGCGGTGCTGGCTGCCCAGCAGTTCGCTGTGTGTGCTCAGGTAGGCAAGCATCTTCTTGGTGTGGCTGCTGCCGTCCACGGCCAGGAGAATCTTCATGGTCTGCCTCCGTCAGAAAACCCGAGAATAACCGCGGTCCGCCCCGCGTGCACGGGCCTGGCCGCCAGACGCTTCCGCGCGGCCGGCTGCGCTGCCGTGGTTCAGGGCAGGGTCAGCAGCAGCCCGGGCCGGTGCCCCTCCTGCTCACCCTTGTGGGCGTAGCCCAGCGGGTTGGCCACCACGCGGCATTGGTGCGGGTGGCCGCCACGCTGGCCGTGGTGCAGGTAGTCGCTGGGCGCGTGCAGGTGGCCGTGCAGCCACAGGTCGGCCTGGTCGAGCAGCGCGTCCAGCGCGTTGCAGAAGCCCGCCGTGCCCGGCGTCAGGCCGTAGCGCGGGTCAGCGCTGCGCAGGCTGGGCGCAAAGTGAGTGACCACCACTGTGGGGCCTCCGAAGGGCTGGGCCAGGGCCTGGCGCAGCCAGTCCTGGCACAGCAGCGCCTGCTCGCGCATGGCCTCGGCCAGGAACGGCTGGCCCTGGCGCGTGGTGGCGGCCTTGTTCAGGTAGAAGTTGGCGGCGCGGAAGGCCTTGTGGCGTGCCTTGAGCTGCTGGGTCAGCGCGGTGTCGGCTGCAGCCAGGGCGTCGAAGTCGCTCCACAGCGTGGTGCCCAGGAAGCGCACCCCGCCCAGCACCTGCTGCTCGCGTTCCAGCCAGTGCAGGCCCAGGCGCTCGCAGGTCTGGCGCAGGCGGGCGTGAGTGTCATCGAAGTCCAGGCCGTCGTACTCGTGGTTGCCGGGCACGAACAGCACCGGGGTCGGCCAGCCGCGTTGGGGCGAGAAGCGCGCCAGGCCGAAGTCCGGGTCGGTCAGGCGCGAGCCGCGCTGGTAGGAGCCGATGTCGCCGGCCAGCACCAGCAGATCGGCTTCGGGGTGCGGCGTGGCGTGAAATTGTGGACAGGACTCCAGGTGCAGGTCGGACAACAACTGGATTTTCATCAGGGCTTGGAATAGATTAGGTGCGTGGGCAGGTCATCGGGCAGTCTAACGATGCTGGCAGGCCGGTCGGAAAAGACCGGCAAACACCGGACTGATCCCGCCTTGCGCGGGCGGCCGGCACCCAACAATCGAGGCGTGTTCGAAGCCCTGCCGGGCTCGGATTGTCCTTTGCGAGGGTGTCAGGAGACTTGCCATGAACCACGCCACTTTGCCTGTCCTGCGTTGCCGCCCTCTCGTGTTGGGGGGCCTGGCCTTGCTGTCGCTGCAGACGGCCCTGGCCCAGTCGCCCAGCGTGTTCCAGATCGCCCCGAGCCAGCAGCTGTCCGAACCCATGCAGCAGTGGCTGGGTCAGTTCCAGGACCAGCTGCGCCTGGAGCAGCGCCAGCGCGGCGCGCGCTGCTGGGGCGGCGCCGAGTCTTTCCGTGGCCCCGGCCTAGGCCTGTCGGACCCGAGTGTGTGGACCCATGGGCAGTGGGGCTGTGGCGAGACCTACAGCCTGCACGGCAGCCTGGGCGCGACCCGCGTCAGCGGCGTGGGGCTGGGCAGCAACGTGCTCCCGGCCTGGGGCTATGCGCTGGAGCGCCAGTTCAACGGCGGCTGGTCTGGCTACGCCGGGGTGTCGCGCATGTACGATGGCAAACAGGCCTTTCAATTCGGCGCGCGCACCCAGTTGGCGCCAGGCTTGCAGTTAAACGCCAGCACCGGCATGAGCGATGGCCGCGCTGTGCTCAGCCTGGGCCTGAAGATGCCGCTGGGCCGCTGAACAGAGCCCTCCGCCCGCACCGGGGCCAAAACCTGGCATGCAGCAAAAGAAAAACCCGCCAGGGCGTGAGCCCGCGGCGGGTTTTTTGTGTGCCCGGGCGCCGGTGGGGCGCCCGGCAACGGCGGGTCTCAGGCGGCCAGGCGCTGCTCGATCTGCGCCTTGGTGGCGGTCAGTTCGGCCGGCAGGTGGTAGGCCAGCTGGGTGAACAGCTCCTCGTGCAGCTTGAGCTCGGCCACCCAGGCAGCCTTGTCGATGCTGGTCACGTTGGCGAACTGGGCTTCGCTGAAGTCCAGGCCCGTCCAGTTGAGCTCCTGGTAGGTCGGGCTCACGCCGAACACGTGCTCGGCGCCCTGGGCCTGGCCCTCGATGCGGTCGATCATCCACTTCAGCACGCGCATGTTCTCGCCGTAGCCGGGCCAGACGAACTTGCCGTCGGCGCCCT
>CAZKDU010000099.1:0-6786 GCA_964551485.1 uncultured Burkholderiaceae bacterium | reverse complement strand
CGCCAAGTTCGACGACGACAAGAGCGAGTTCAGCGGCTACCTCAAGCTCTGGAACTGGGTCAACCAGGCGCGCGGCGGCGCGCCCAGCCTGCCGTCGGCACGCGCCCAGAAAGACGCCGCCGCCAGGGCCGCCCGCCAGGGCGGCAGCCGGGCCCAGGCCAGTTTGCCGGTGGCACAGCGCCTGACGGCCGCGCACGCGCCGGCTGAGGCGGCCGATGGCGCGGCCGCGCCGCCCACCCACAAGCTCAGCAACCGGCAGTACGAGGCGCTGCTGCGCCAGCACTTCATCAACGTGCGCCGGCTGCGCGAGTGGCGTGACATCCACACCCAGCTGCTCACCGTGGTGACCGAGCACCGCTGGCGGCTCAACACCCAGCCCGCGAGCTACGAGCAGATCCACCTGTCGATGCTGTCGGGCCTGCTCGGCAACCTCGGCGCCAAGAGCGACGAGGACGACTGGTACCTGGGCGCGCGCGGCATCAAGTTCTACAAGCACCCGGGCGCCCACCTGAACAAAAAGCCCGGCCGCTGGATCGTGGCGGCCGAGCTGGTCGAGACCACACGCCTGTTCGGCCGCGGCATCGCCGCCATCGAGCCGCAATGGGTCGAGCAGATCGGCGGCCACCTGCTGAAAAAACAGCTGCTCGACCCGCACTGGGAGAAGAAGGCCGCGCAGGTCTCGGCGCTGGAGCGCGCCACGCTCTACGGCCTGGTCATCTACAGCGGCCGGCGCGTGAACTTCGGCCGCGTCGACCCGCAGGGCGCGCGCGAGGTCTTCATCCGCGAGGCCCTGGTGGGCGGGCAGTGGGAGACCCGCCTGCCGTTCCTGGCCGCCAACCAGAAGCTGATCGCCCGCGTCGAGGAGCTGGAGCACAAGTCGCGCCGCCAGGACGTGCTGGTCGACGACGAGCTGATCTACGCCTTCTATGACCAGCAGCTGCCGCCCGACGTGTGCACCGGCGCAGGCTTCGAGGCCTGGTACCGCGAGGCCTCGCGCCAGGAGCCTGACCTGCTGAAGCTCACGCGCGAGGCGCTGATGCGCCACGAGGCCGCCGGCATCACCAGCAACGCCTTCCCCAAGACCCTGCGCCTGGGCGGCGTGGACTGCGGCGCCAGCTACCTGCACGCGCCTGGCGACGCCAAGGACGGCCTGACCGTGACCGTGCCGCTGTTCGTGCTCAACCAGGTCAGCGAAGAGCGCGCCGAGTGGCTGGTGCCCGGCATGCTCAAGGACAAGGTGCAGGCCCTGCTCAAGAGCCTGCCGCAAAAGCCGCGCGCGCGCCTGGTGCCGCTGCCCGAGAGCGCGGCGCGCTTGGCCGAGCTGCTGGCCGCGCCCGAGGTGTTCGGCCACGGCTCGCTCACCGACGCCCTGCTCAAGCGCGTGCGCGAAGCCACCCAGCTCGACGTCAAGCGCGCCGACTTCAAGCTCGACATGCTGGCGCCGCACCTGTTCATGAACCTGCGCGTGACCGACGAGCACGGCCGCCAGCTCGGCATGGGCCGCAACCTCGGCGGCCTCAAGGCCGAGCTGGGCGCGCAGGCGCGTGGCGCCTTCCAGGCCCTGGCCAGCCTGCGCCCGGCCGCACCGGGCGGTGCCCCCGCTGCGGCTGGTACCACCCCGGGACACACACAAAAACCGCCGCCAGCCCTTGCCGGGTCTGGTCACAGTGCTACTAATTCAGGAGCAAACCCGCCCTCGGGCCCCGGGCCTGGCAGCGGCAGCGCCCGACCGGCACCCGCCGCGGGCACCGCCCCGGCCCTGGCCGAGCAGCGCCACACCGGCTGGGGCTTCGGCGAGCTGCCCGAGCTGATGGAGATCCACAAGAAGGGCCAGACCCTGGTCGGCTTCCCGGCCCTGGTGGACCTGGGCGACGCCGTGGCCATCGAGGTCTTTGACGAGCCCGAGCTGGCCGCCGCGCGCCACCGCACCGGCCTGCGCCGGCTGTGTGCGCTGCAGATCAAGGACGCGCTCAAGTACCTGGAGAAGAACATCCCCGACCTGCAGAAGATGGCCGTGGCCTACATGGCCCTGGGCACGCAGGAGGAGCTGCGCGAGCAGGTCATCGGCGTGGCGCTGGAGCGCGCCTTCCTGCTCGACCCGCTGCCTACCAACGAGGCCGACTTCAAGCGCCGGGTCGAGGAGGGGCGCGGCCGCCTCACGCTGATCGCCAACGAGGTGGCGCGCCTGACCGGCCAGGTGCTGGCCGAGATCGCCGCGGCCACGCGCAAGCTCAAGGACAGCAAGGGCGCGCCGCCCGAGGTCGCGGCCGACGTGGCCCAGCAGCTGCAGCGCCTGTGTGGCAAGCGCTTTGTGGAGGCCACGCCCTGGGCGCAGCTGCAGCACCTGCCGCGCTACCTCAAGGGCGTGGTGCTGCGCCTGGACAAGCTGCGCGCCGACCCCGCGCGCGACGCCGTCCGCCTGGCCGAGCTGCGCCCGCAGGAGCAGCGCTACTGGCGCCTGGTGGCCGAGCGCAAGGGCGTGGCCGACGAGCGCATGCTCGAATTCCGCTGGCTGCTGGAGGAGCTGCGCGTGAGCTTCTTCGCCCAGGAGCTGCGCACGCCCCAGCCGGTCAGCCTGAAGCGCCTGGACAAGGCCTGGGCCCAGCTCGTCAGCTGAGGGCCAAGGGCTGAGGGCAGCGGCCATGCACAGCCGCCGCCGCGTGCCGTGGCCTGCCGCCCGGGCCGCTGGGGGCCTGTGCCGGGCCCGCGCCCTCAGCCGGCGCCGCAGGCCAGGCTCAGCGCCTGCAGCGGCCGGGTGCCGTTTGCCTCGTGCACCACCAGGTTCACCTGGCGCGGGTGGGCCGGGTCGGCCGCCAGGCTGTGGAACGCCAGACGGGCCGGGCCGCTGGTCGCCCCGACCGGTGCGTACTGGCGCACCACGAAGTCGTGCCGCAGGTTCGCGCCGGCGTTTTCTCCGGCCGACACGCGCGAGGCGTGGCCGTGTTCGGTGAGCGTCCAGTAGGCGGCCCAGCGGTCCACCCCGGCGGCCGGCGTGACCCAGGCCTCGAAGGCGTCGCGGCCGCTCTGGCGCAGGCGGATGGTCGCGCGTGCCGGCTCGCTCGCGGCGAAGCGGGCCGCGAAGTGGCGCGAGTCGCGGCCGTCGGCCAGCACCTGCGGCGTGTAGAGGCCGCGCAGCCCAAGGGCCGCGGCCTGCTGGCGCTGACGCTGCGCGAAGGCCGGCAGGGCAAAGCGGTCGACCCAGCCAATGGCGTCCCAGTAGTCCACATGGAAGGCCTGCGCCACCACCGGCTGGCCCTTGAGCGTGGACAGCCAGCGGTCGGCCGGCGGGCAGGAACTGCAGCCCTCCGAGGTGTAGAGCTCCAGCACCGGGGTGCGCAGCGGGCCCGACTCGGCCAGGCAAGGGGTGGCACCGTCGCCGGCCGTGGCGCTGGCCGCTGCCACCTGCAGCAACCACCACAGCACCCACCAGGGTCGCGGGCCAGCGTTCGGACGGTGAGGGTGGTGCATGGCGGGTTCCTCGGGACAATGCATCGGTGAGTAAGTGAATGGAATGGGGCAGGGCAGCTGACTCGGCGGCCGGGCCGATGGGCCGGGCCCCAGGCCCCCCTCGGCCTGCCATGGGTCGCTCCAGCCCCGGCCGGTCTTACAACCACCTAGCCAGCAAGCCAGCAAGCCACCAAGCCACCAAGCCACCAAGCCACCAAGCCACCAAGCCACCAAGTCGCCGGGCAGCGGGTATGCTCTGGCCCGCCATGCCTTCGCCCGTGCCCCACCCCGACCACCCGACCCCTGCCGTCAGCGGCGCGCCGGCCGGCTGGATGCTCACCGTGCTCTGCGCCGAGTGGTGCGGCACCTGCCGCAGCTACCGCGCCACCCTCGACGGGCTGCGCACGCGCCTGGCCTGCGACCGCGTGGCCTGGCTCGACATCGAGGACGACAGCGACTGGATGGGCGACCTGGAGGTGCAGAACTTCCCCACGTTGCTGATCACCCACAACGGCGTGCCGCACTTCTTCGGCACCGTGCTGCCGCACCCCGAGTCGCTGCTGCGCCTGGTGGCCAGCACCCGCGAGGGCGCCCGCCCGCTGGCCGACGCTGACGCAGATTTGCAACAGTTGTCGCAGCGCCTGGCCGACTGGGCGGGCCGCTCACCGGCCTGAGCCCGGGCCCGGGTGCGGCGCCCGGCGTCAACACAGCATCCTGCTTCAGCCCTTGCTGATATTGCGAAGTTTGCTCCTGAATTCATAGCGAGTTGGGGTTTTTTTGCTATACGGCGCCTCGGCTTCGGACGCCTTGGTCATGTGGTTATGGCCATTCGGTTGTTCGGGGCGCAAGGGGGCGGCAGGGACAATGCCAGCACAGGCCAGCCGGGCCTGTGCCACAACAAACAACACGCACCACGAGGACTTCTCATGCGACTCCACACCCCTGACGTCTCTTCCCACTGGGCTCCGCGCCTGCTGGCCCTGGCAGCTGCCCTGGCCTCGCTGCCGGCGGCCGCCACCAACGGCTACTTTGCCCATGGCTACGGCGCCAAGTCCGAAGGCATGGCCGGTGCCGGCATTGCCTTGCCCCAGGACGCGCTGGCCGGCGCCACCAACCCGGCCGGCCTGACCGAGGTGGGCTCGCGCTTCGACCTGGGGGCGCAAGTGTTCCGGCCGCAGCGCAGCGCCAGCATCGTGGGCAACGCCTTCGGCCCCGACGCCAGCTACGACGGCAACGGCAAGTCGCTGTTCCTCATTCCCCACTTCGGCTACAGCCGTCAGGTGCAACCCAACCTGGCCGTGGGCCTGGCCGTGTTTGGCAACGGCGGCAACAACACCGACTACAAAGACGCGAACCCCTACGCCCGCTTTGGCTCCACCGGCCGCGCCGGCGTGAACCTGGAGCAGCTGTTCATTGCCCCCAGCGTGGCCTACAAGCTGGACAGCAAGCACAGCGTGGGCGCGGCCCTGAACCTGGGCTACCAGCGCTTTCGCGCCAGCGGGCTCACGGCGTTCCGCGGCTTCTCGTCCAGCCCGAACAACGTGACCGACAACGGCAACGACTCGGCCACCGGCGTGGGCGTGCGCCTGGGCTACCTGGGCAAGCTCAGCGACACGGTCAGCGTGGGCGCCACCTACCAGAGCAAGACCCGCTTCGGCAAGTTCGACAAGTACAAGGGGTTGTTTGCCGACCAGGGCGGCTTCGACGTGCCCGCCACTTACGGCGCGGGCGTGGCCGTCAAGGCCAGCAAGCAGCTGACCGTGGCCGCCGACGTGCAGCGCATCCAGTACAGCGGCGTGGGCGCGGTGGGCAACAGCGTGGCCTCGCTGCTGCAGGGCGTGCCGCTGGGCGCCAGCAATGGCCCGGGCTTCGGCTGGCGCGACATCACCGTGGTCAAGCTCGGGGCCGAGTACGTGGTGAACCCGCAGCTCACGCTGCGCGGCGGCATCAGCCACACCCAGCAGCCGGTGCCCCAGGACCAGACCTTCTTCAACATCCTGGCGCCGGGCGTGGTGCGCACCCATGTCACCCTGGGGGGCACCTGGGCGCTGGATGCGCGCAACGAGCTCACCGTGTCCTACCTGCACGCGCCCAAGAAGACGGTCTATGGCAAGAACTCCATTCCCCCAGGCAACCCGCCCGGCGGCTTTGGTGGTGGCGAGGCCAACGTGAGCCTGAAGGAAGACGCCCTGGGCATCTCCTGGGGCCGTCGCTTCTGAGGGGGTTGCGCCTCTGGCGGGCACCGTGACCGCCCGCCGCCTGGGGGCTCTTCGGGCCTGCCCTGCACCGCGCCCGACCCAGCGGCGCGGTGGCGGGGGCCACCCCTGGCGCGGCCAGCCCCGGCTGGGGCTGACCAGGCCCTGTGCCCAGGCGATGGCCGAGGCCCCGGCGCCCCGGGCGCCTGTGGCACACTCCCGACCTTTTCCGGCGCCCGGCCGGCCCCTGTCCCGGGGGCGGGCCAGGCCATGAACGAGGTTTTCTGGTGACCGACCCCACAGCCGCATCCCACCCCGAACCCAGCCCGGCGGTCCGCGCCGCGGCCGAACCCAGCCCCATCGAGCACCGCAGCGCCGACCGCACCACCGGGCGCACGGCTGAACGCACGGCCGAGCGCATCACCCAGCAGATCGCGGCCGAGCTGCGCATCCAGCCGCGCCAGGTCACGGCCGCGGTGGAACTGCTCGACAGCGGCGCCACCGTGCCCTTTATTGCGCGCTACCGCAAGGAGGCCACCAACGGCCTGGACGACGTGCAGCTGCGCGAGCTGGAGGCGCGCCTGGCCTACCTGCGCGAGCTCGAAGACCGGCGCGTGGCCGTGCTCAAGGCCATCGACGAGCAGGGCAAGCTGACCGACGCGCTGCGCGCCGCGATTGCCGCCGCGCCCACCAAGCAGGAGCTCGAAGACCTGTACCTGCCCTACAAACAAAAGCGCCGCACCAAGGGCCAGATCGCGCGCGAGGCCGGCCTGGAACCGCTGGCCGACCGCTTGGTGGCCGACCCCACGCTGGACCCGGCGGCCGAGGCTGAGGCCTTCACCCGCCCGCCCGAGGTGCTGGACGACGGCAAGCCCGGCGCCGACTTCTCCACCGTGCCCGCGGTGCTGGACGGCGTGCGCGACCTGCTGAGCGAGCGCTGGGCTGAAGACGCGGTGCTGGTGCAGGGTCTGCGCGAGTGGCTCTGGGCCGAGGGCCTGCTGCAGAGCAAGCTGGCCAGCGGCAAAAACGAGCAGGACCCCGAGGTCGCCAAGTTCCGCGACTACTTCGACTACGACGAGCCGATTGGCCGCGTGCCCTCGCATCGCGCGCTGGCGGTGTTCCGCGGCCGCGCACTGGAGGTGCT
>CAZKDU010000098.1:4017-6896 GCA_964551485.1 uncultured Burkholderiaceae bacterium | reverse complement strand
AGCGCCGCCTCGACGCCATGCTCGCGCCGCAGGACGTCGCACCAGCTGCGGCTGACGCACAGCACGCGGCTGGCCTGCACGAAGGCGCGCTGCTGCCAGGCCATCACCCGGGCGTCGTCGAAGTGGTCGAGGTGGTGGACGGTGCGCACGAAGCCATCGATGAAGCCGCGCTCGCGCAGCGTCGCCAGCGCGTTGCCGCCGATGCCGTCCTGCGCGTGCAGGATGTCCCACGGCGCCCCGGCCAGGCGCGGCGCGAGGTGGGCGATGAAGGCGTCGCGGCGCGCCGCCACCATGCCCGCCACGTCCGGCGTGGCCGGGCCGACCGGCACCAGGTCGACCCGGAAGCGGCTGGGCCGGAACATGCGCTGCCCGGGCTGGGCCGGCGCCAGCACGGTCACGTCGTGGCCGGCGGCGTGCAGCGCGTCGGCCAGCTCCAGCGTGTGGACCACGCCGCCTCGGGGGTTGACCGAGTGGGTCAGCAAGGCCACCCGCAAGGAGCCCGGCAGCGAGCGCTCAGGCATGGTGGGTCGCCTCGCGAGCCGTCGCCACCCGCGCGCCGATGAAGGGCCGGGCGTCCAGGTTCCACAGCAGGCTGCGCGCCGCGCCATCGCGCAGCCACAGTTGCGGCTCGGCCCGGACCTCGCCGACCACGGTGCAGCCGATGTGGCGCTGCGCGAAGTGCCGGGCCACCGCCTCCACCCGCTCGGGCCGCACGCTCAGCACGTAGCCGAAGCTGGGGAAGGATTGCAGCCAGCGCAGCAGCGGCACGCCGGGCGGGCGGGGGATGGCCTGCAGGTCGATCTCGCCGCCGACCCGCGAGCACTCCAGCAGCATCAGCGCCGTGCCGACGGCGCCGGCCATGCTGATGTCCTTGGCCGTGTCGCACCAGCCGGCTTCGGCCAGCTGCGGCAGCAGTTCCAGGTCGCCGCGCAGCCGCTCGGCCGGCGCCGAGGTCGAGGCATCCCAGTAGGGCTTGGGCTCCTGGTAGGCGCCGCGCAGGTCGATCGCCATCATCAGCGCGTCGCCGGGCCGGGCGTCGAAGCTGGTCAGCAGCCGCGTCGCGCGGCCGAGGATCGCGACGGCGAGCTGGCCGCCCGGCGCCTGGTTGTTGCTGTGGCCGCCGACGATGGGCACGCCGTAGCGCTGCGAGGCGGCGGCCAGGCCTTCGAGCACCTGGCGCCCGGGCGCCATGCCACGGCTCCACAGGGCATCGACCACCGCGACCGGCCGCCCGCCCATCGCGGCGATGTCGCTGACGTTGACCATGACGCCGCAGTAGCCGGCGAACCAGGGGCGGTCCTGCACGAAGTCGTCGACGAAGCCCTCGATCGCCAGCAGCAGGTAGCCGCCGTGGCCGTCGGGGATCGCCGCGCAGTCGTCACCGATCGCGACCGCCTGGGCCAGGTCGGCGCTGCCGCCGGGCAGCGCCGCCGCGAGCGCGGTCACCACGTCGCTGATGTCGCGCTTGTGCGCGAAGCCGCGGCCGCGCAGCAGTGCCGACGCGAGGGCGTCGAGCTCGCTCTGCCCGGGCGCGCCGTTCACGCGGCGGCCCTGGCCCGGCCCTGCGTCACGTAGCCGGTCAGTGGGTCGTGGCAGGGCGGGTACTGCGCCAGATCGGCCTGCATGAAGCAGTGCGGGCGGCCGTGCAGCGCCACGTCGCGCAGCCACTGCCAGTGCAGCTTCTCGAACAGCGGCCGGTTAGGGGCCTGGATGTGCGCCAGGAAGAGCCGCGCGCCGCGCGCGTGCGCACTGGCAACCGCCAGCCGGATCAGCGTCGCGCCGAGGCGCCCGTGGTGGCGGAAGTCGGGGTGCACCGCGAGGCGCGAGCCCCACCACACGCCCTCCTCGCCTTCCTCCCGGGACGCATGGATGCGCACCGTGCCGACGACCTGGTCGGCCATGCCGCCGATGCACGACAGGGCGACCAGCGGCTGCGCGTGCGCATCGATCGCATCGAGGTCGCCCATGTCGTCACAGGCGAACACGCCCTGCTCGGCACAGAACACCGCGCGGCGCAGCTTGCGCGCTTCATTGATCTCCCAGCCGCCGTCGGCCCACTTCACGCGGAACTCGCAGGGTACGAAGGCCGTCGGCAGGTCCCACAGCGGTTCGAGGACGGCGTTCATGATTCGTACACCGACAAGGACGAACACGCCCCGCACTTGCCGCAGCCGGCCTTGATGTCGCTGGAGCGCAGGTTCGCGGCCGCGACCATCGCGCCCAGCGGCTCGAGCAAGGCCTTCATGAACTCGGGCGTCGGCGGCGCGTGGTCTTCCAGCGGCGTGCCGCTGATCGGCACGAAGGGCACGACGAAGGGGTAGACGCCGAGCGCGAGCAGCTTCTCGCAGATCGCGAGGATGGCCTCGCGCGTGTCGCCCAGGCCGGCCAGGATGTAGGTCGAGACCTGGCCGCGGCCGAACACGCCGACGGCAGCCTCGAAGCTCTGCATGTAGCGCTCGACCGGGACCGAAGCCTTGCCCGGCATGATGCGTTCGCGCAGCGCGGGCGTCACCACTTCGAGGTGCATGCCCAGGGTGTCGATGCCAGCGGCGCGCATGCGCACGAACCACGGGTCGGTATCGGGCGGCTCGCACTGCGCCTGGATCGGGATATCGACCGCGGCGCGGATCGCGAAGGCGCTGTCGCACAGCACCTGCGCGCCGCGGTCCGGCGTGGCCGGCGTGCCGGTGGTCATCACCATGTGCTTCACGCCATCGAGCAGCACCGCGGCACGCGCGACCTCGGCCAGCTGCTGCGGCGTTTTGTGCGCGATGGTGCGGCCGGCCGCGAGGCTCTGGCCGATCGCGCAGAACTGGCAGGTCTTCTTGCGGCTCTCGTAGCGGATGCAGGTCTGCAGCACCGTGGTGGCCAGCACGTCG
>CAZKDU010000098.1:0-3917 GCA_964551485.1 uncultured Burkholderiaceae bacterium | reverse complement strand
CATCAGCGCGTAGCGCGCCAGCGGGTTGTAGTGCTCCCAGCAGGCCAGCGCGCCGACCCGGCCGACGGCGGTCGGCACCACCTTCAGCCCGCTGCCGTCGCCCTGGCCCCAGACCATGCGCTCGTGGTAAGTGGGCGTGATCTTGCGGCGCTTGAGCCGCAGCTCGCCACCTGCGTCGAACACCAGCTGGGTGTTGTAGAGGCTGCCGTGGTCGCGCTCGTTGACACCGAGCACCACAACCATGCCGTGCTGGCGCGCGCGCTGGGCCACGGCCTGGGTGACCGGCCCCGGCACCGCCACCGCCAGCTCGTACAGGCGCAGGTGGTCCGGCCCCATGGCCACCGCCGGCTTCACGAACGAGAAGTAGGGGTAGTAGGGAACGAAGGTCTCGGGAAAGACCGCGAGCTGCACGCCCTGGGCGGCGGCCCGGTCCAGGGCCTCGCAGACCTTGTGCAGGGTGCCGTCGGGCGAGTCGAGCACCGGCGCAATCTGCACGGCGGCGGCACGGACGATGCGGGGTGAGGTCATGGTGGCTCTCGTCAGCGGGGTCGGGGCGCGGCGCTCACAGCGTCCAGGTGTCGAGGATGAAGGCGTCGTCCTTGCGGTGCAGCAGCACCAGGTCCAGCACGTCGAGCGGGTTGATCGGGCGGATGCCCGGGATCAGCGAGGGCTCGCCGTGGCCGTACAGCGCCTGCAGCGCGAAGCGGCAGGCGTAGACCTTGCCGCCCTCGGCCATGAACTTGGTGATCTGGTTGTTGAAGTTCTGGTGGCCCGGAAAGGCCTCGTCGCCCAGGCGCGGGAAGCCGCGCTGCACGCCCAGCGTCACGCCCGGGCCGTACAGCAGCACCGAGGTCTCGAAGCCCTTGCGCTGCAGCCGTGTGGCCTGCAGCAGGTTGACGAAACCGATCGAGCCTTCGAAGGCCACGGTGTGGAAGGTCACCAGGGCCTTTTCGCCCGGGGCGGCCTTGACGTCCTCGAACACCTTCTCTTCGTAGTCCACGAGAAAGTCGCCCTTGGCATGGGGGGGTTGGGTCACGGTCGGCATGGTGTGCTCCTGAGGGGGTTGAAGATGCAGCTTCTTGCGCAAAGCACATGCCAAATCGGCCCGATCCGCGGCCCGCGCCTGCGATCAATCGGCAATCAAGCCGGGGCTGTGCGCCCGCCCGCGCCCCGACCCCGATCGCCCCCGCACCTGCGACGCCGGACCGGACGCACAGCCCCCTTCCGGGGGGTCTCCGATCACGCACCAAGAAAACCGGGAATTGATCGCATATTGCGCCGCAACATGGTGCGCCTGCCCCGGCCTGGGGACGGTATTCATGCAATCAATTGGCGTGGAACCTGCATGCAGCCCCAGCCTCTGCATTGCCCAGGACCCACCCCATGAGCGACCCCCTTTCCCATTGGCGCAAGGCGCTGGAGTCTGACGGCAAACCGGCCTACCTGCTGATCGCCGACCTGATCGCCCAGGACATCGACAGCGGCCGCCTGGGGCCGCGCGACCGGCTGGTGACGCTGCGCGAGCTGTCCGATCAATTGCAGATCAATTACACGACCGCGGCACGCGGCTACGCCGAGGCGCGCAAGCGCGGTCTGATCGACGCACGCGTCGGCTCGGGCAGCTTCGTGCGCGTCAGCCGCGCGCCCACGCTGCTGCGCAGCGGCGCCGAGATGAGCATGAACCTGCCGCCCGAGCCGGCCGCGACCGAGCTCCAGCAGCGCCTGCGCGACGGCGCCACCAGCCTGCTGGCCCAGGTCCACTGGCACGACCTGCTGCGCTACCAGGACTTCGGCGGCACCGCGCACGAGCGCCACACCGCCGCCACCTGGCTGTGCCAGCGCCTGCCCACCTGCCACGCCGACCAGGTGCTGCTGGCCCCGGGCATCCACAGCGTGCTCGGGGCCCTGATGTCGGAACTCGCGCGCCCCGGGGGCGTGGTCTGCGTCGAGGCCCTGACCTACCCCGGCCTCAAGGCCCTGGCCAACCAGCTCGGCGTGCGCCTGCACGCCCTGCCCATGGACGAGGATGGCCTGCTGGTGGACGCGTTCGAGGACGCCTGCAAGAGCCTCAAGCCGCAGGCCCTGGTCTGCAACCCGACGCTGCACAACCCGACCACGGCCACGCTGCCACAGGCCCGGCGCGAGGCCCTGGCCGACGTGGCCCTGCGCTACAGCGTGCCACTGATCGAGGACGACGCCTACGCGATGCTGCCGCGCCAGTCACCGCCCACGCTGGCCAGCCTGGCGCCCGACATCACCTATTACGTCTCCGGCTTCTCCAAGTGCTTCGGCGCCGGCCTGCGCACCGCCTACGTGCGCGCGCCCAGCGCGCGGCTGGCGCAGCGACTGGCCGGCGCGCTGCGCGCCAGCAGCGTGATGGCCTCGCCCATCACCAGCGCGCTGGCCACGCGCTGGGTGCTGGACGGCACGGTGGAGGCGATGCGCCAGGCCATCCGCCAGGCCTCACAGGCGCGCCAGGCCCTGGCCGAGCGGCACCTGGCGGCACACGCCTACCGGGCCCACCCGGACGGTTTTCACCTGTGGCTGCCGCTGCCGCGCGGCACGCCGGCCGCCGAGTGCGCGGCCCACCTGCGCGCGCAGGGCGTGGGGGCGGTGGCGAGCGCGGCCTTCAGCACCAGCAGCCAGCCGCCGGAGGCGCTGCGCCTGTGCCTGGGCGGGCCCGGCAACCTGGCGCAATGCGAGCAGGCCCTGCGCCTGGTGGCGCACACGCTCGAGCACCCGCTGCGCACCCACACGGCGGCGCTCTGAGCGCCTGGCCCGGCAGGACGGGCGCACAGGGTCGGACCGGCATGCACCGGGTCAGCCAACAGCGGCAGCCACCCCGCGGGCGACCGCGGGGACAGGCGCTCAGCGCTCAGACCACCGTGGCCACGACCAGCATCAGCGTGCCGACGAACAGCACGGCGCCGAGCAGGCCCACGGCCACGATGTGCAGCGGGTTGAGCCGCTGCACGTCTTCCTGATGGTCGCGGCCGCGGCGCAGGCCGATGAAGGACCAGGCCACGGCCTGGACGGTGCGGGTCAGCGAACCGCGCGGCAGCGCCGGGGCCTGGGGGGTGGGGGTGTCGGGCATGGCGGGTCTCCAGAACCTGGGTGGATGCCCCGATGATGGGCTGGTGCGC
The DNA here is from genome assembly GCA_964551485.1 of uncultured Burkholderiaceae bacterium. Classification (GTDB taxonomy): domain Bacteria; phylum Pseudomonadota; class Gammaproteobacteria; order Burkholderiales; family Burkholderiaceae_C; genus CAZKDU01. The sequence goes on along the minus strand of CAZKDU010000098.1, from coordinate 774 downwards.
CCGAGCGCACCAGCATCAGATGCGCGCGAAAACACCGGATCAGATGGGCAGTGGACCACCGGCCCGGTGCGCGGCGCTGGCCCCAGCTGGCCCGGGTCCAGCCCCCCGGCACGGCCACCCTAGGCACGGGAAACGCCGGGGGGGGTGCGGCGTTCAGGCCGCGAGGCTGGCGCGCATGGCGTCGATCACGGCCTTGTAATCGGGCTTGCCGAAAATCGCGCTGCCGGCCACAAAGGTGTCGGCGCCGGCGTCGGCCACGCGGCGGATGTTGTCGGCCTTGATGCCGCCATCCACCTCGAGCCGGATGTCGCGGCCGCTGGCCTCGATGCGGCGGCGCGCCTGCTCGACCTTGCGCAGGGTCGAGTCGATGAAGCCCTGGCCGCCGAAGCCCGGGTTCACGCTCATCAGGAGGATCAGGTCGATGTCGTCGATCAGCCAGTCCAGCACGTCCAGCGGCTCGGCCGGGTTGAACACCAGCCCGGCCTGGCAGCCTGCGGCCTTGATCGCCTGCACGCTGCGGTGCGCGTGGGTGGAGGCGTCGGGGTGGAAACTGATCAGGCTGGCCCCGGCCTCGGCAAAGGCCGCGGCCAGTGCGTCCACGGGCTGCACCATCAGATGCACGTCGATCGGCACGGCCTCGCCACTGGCCTGGCGGGCGTGCGGCTTGAGGGCCTGGCAGACCATGGGTCCGAAGGTCAGGTTGGGCACGTAATGGTTGTCCATCACGTCGAAATGGACCCAGTCGGCGCCAGCGGCGATCACCTGGCGCACCTC
>CAZKDU010000097.1:0-6957 GCA_964551485.1 uncultured Burkholderiaceae bacterium | reverse complement strand
CGGCCTGGGCGAACAGCTCGTCGGGGCCGACGTAGCGCGCGCCCAGCGCCGACTCCACGTCGGCGGGCAGGCGCGAGCGGTTGTGGTAGATCACCGGCATGCCAAAGCCCAGGGCGCCGCGCCGTGCAATGGCCTGGCCGATGCGCCCCATGCCGAGCACGCCCAGGGTGGCGCCGTGCACGTCAGGGCCCATGAACATGTCGTAGCTCCAGCGCGTCCAGCGGCCGGCACGCAGGTAGGCCTCGCTCTCGCTGACGCGGCGCGCCGCGGCCATCAGCAAGGTGAAGGCCATGTCGGCGGTGGTCTCGGTCAGCACGCCTGGGGCGTTGGTGGCCAGCACACCGGCCGCGCCCATGGCGTCGAGGTCGAAGTTGTTGTGGCCCACCGCCATGTTGGCGCAGATGCGCAGGCGCGGGCACTGGGCCAGCAGCGCGGCGTCGATGCGCTCGCTGCCCGTGGTGAAGGCGCCGACCTTGTCGCGCAGGCGCCGCGCCAGCTCGGCCGGGGGCCAGACCGTGTCGTCGGGGTTGAGCTCCAGCGTGAAGTGCTCGGCCAGCCGGGCGATCACCTCGGGGAACACGTCTCGCGCCACCAGCACCGGGGGCTTGTCCATGGCTTGTCCTTTCTCTTCAGCTTGCTGCGAATCAATGCGATCCAAGAGGCCACGCCGGGCCGGCGGGCTCGGGACAGGTGGCCGGGGCCCGGCTCATGGCCGCAGCGCGTCCAGCACCGCCACCAGATCGGGCGGCAGCGGCGCCGGGCGGCGGCTGTCGCGGTCCACATAGACATGCACGAAATGGCCGCGCGCGGCGCACAGGCTTTCGCCCTGCGCGAACAGCCCGACCTCGTAGCGCACGCTGGACTGGCCGCGCTGCGCCACGCGGATGCCGGCCTCGATGGTTTGCGGAAAGGCCAGCGGGGCGAAGTAGTTGCACTGGGTCTCGATCACCAGGCCAATGGTGCGGCCGTGGTGGATGTCCAGCACGCCCTGCTGGATCAGGTGGGTGTTGACCGCGGTGTCGAACCAGCTGTAGTAGACGACGTTGTTGACGTGGCCATAGACGTCGTTGTCGGCCCAGCGCGTGGTGATGGTCTGGAAGGCGCGGTAGGCCGAGCGCGGCTCGGGCTGGGGACGGGGGGCACTCATGGGCGACGATTCTGCCAGCGCTGCCAGGCGGCCCAGGTGCCGTGTGCCACCCGATAGGTGGTGCACTGGGCCTGCACCGTGTCCTCGATGCGCTGGCCGTAGCCGCCGGCCATGCTCAGCACCAGCGGAATGCGGCGCTGCCAGGCCCAGTCGAACACGCGCCGGTCGCGCGCCTCCAGGCCGTCGAAGCTCAGGCGCAGGCGGCCCAGCCGGTCGCCTTCGTGCGGGTCGGCCCCGGCCAGGTAGAACAGCAGCTGCGGCTGGCAGCGCTGCGCCAGCTCGTCGAGGGCGTGCTCCAGCGCCTGCAGGTAGGCGTCGTCGCCGCAGCCATCGGGCAGGGCCACGTCGAGGTCGCCGGCCACCTTGCGGAACGGGAAGTTGCGCTCGCCGTGCAGCGACAGCGTGAACACGCTCGGATCGCCATGGAAGATCTGCGCCGTGCCATTGCCCTGGTGCACGTCCAGGTCCACCACCGCCACCTGCAGCGGCCGGCCGGTGGCGGCGAGCTGCTTGTGCTGCATCCAGCGTGCCGCCACCGCGGTGTCGTTGAACACGCAGAAGCCGCTGCCGCGGTCGGCGCTGGCGTGGTGGGTGCCGCCGGCCAGGTTGGCGGCCACACCCTCGGCCCAGGCGGCGCGGCAGGCCGCCAGCGTGGCCCCCACCGAGCGCTGCGCGCGCTCGGCCATGGCCGGGCTCCAGGGGAAACCGATGTCGCGCTGGGCTGCGGCATCCAGGCGGCCCTCCAGCACGGCCTGCACATAGGCCGGGGCGTGCACCAGGGCCAGCTCCTGCGCGCTGGCCAGGGGCGCGGGCTGCAGCCGGATGGCCGGCTGCTCCTGTGCCAGCCGGTCACGCAGCAGCCGGTACTTGGCCATGGGAAAGCGGTGCCCGTCGGGCAGGGGCAGCACGAACTGGTCCGAATAAAACGCCTGCATGGCCGAAGCTTGCCACGGTTGTGCCAGCCCGCTGTCTCCGCCAGCACAGCCATGTGTCCAGGGCGTGACCCCAACCTCGCACAGGGCCCATCTAGGAAACGAACTCTAAATTGCTGCATTGCAACAAAAACCACTTGCAATCGAACCGGCGACCCTGCATACTTCAACCCATGCTGCACTGCAACATAAACAGTTCAGAACAGCACCTACCCCTTCATCACTTTCCTAGAGGAGTTTCAAATGTCTCTGACCGCTGAACAAGTTCTGGCCTCCCAAAAAGCCAACATCGAGACCCTGTTTGGTCTGACCAGCAAGGCCTTCGAAGGCGTTGAAAAGCTGGTGGAACTGAACGTCACGGCTTCCAAGGCCGCCCTGAACGAAGCCGCCACCCACACCCAGGCTGTGCTGAGCGTCAAGGACGCGCAAGAGCTGCTGGCCCTGCAAGCCAGCCTGTTCCAGCCCCTGGCCGAGAAGACCGCTGCTTACAGCCGTCACCTGTACGACATCGCCACCAGCACCGGCGCCGAGTTCGGCAAGGCTTTCGAAGCCAAGGCCGGTGAAGCCCAGAAGGCTTTTGTGGGCCTGGTGGACAACGCCGCCAAGAACGCCCCCGCTGGCTCTGAAACCGCCGTGGCCGTGGTCAAGAGCGCTGTGGCTGCTGCCAACAACGCTTTCGAATCCGTGCAAAAGGCTGTGAAGCAAGCGTCCGAAGTGGCCGAAGCCAATTTCAACGCCGTGGCCAGCACCGCCGTCAACGCAGCCAAGGCTGCCCCCAAGAAGCGTTGAGGTCAACTGCACTGGAGTGACGGAAACAGGGGAGGAATAGCCCCCCTGTCTCTGGAGCGAACTCTCTACACTCCAGGCACCATCTGACCGACACTTGCTTCATGGCTCAACAAATGTTGAGCGTTTGAATCAGTTTCTCAGGTTGTCTCCTCGGGTCCTTTCGACACCTCACAGGTTCAGGGATCCTTTCAAGGGCCTCGTCGCAAGACGGGGCCTTTTTTTATTGCCGGCCCGGGCCGCAGCGCGGTCATGCAGCTGCAGGCGCCACGCACTGCTCAGGGCAGCGGCCGCGAACGTGCATCGATCTGCGCACGCAGCTGCGGCAAAGCCTGCTGCATGGCTGCACGCCCGGCTTCGATCGAGCGCCGGCGCGCCGCGAAGTCGGCGCTGCGCACATCGGACAACGCCGGGCGCACCACCACCTCGGCCTCTTGCAGCTCGTAGCGGTTGATGCTCTTGCTCATGATGGCGAAGGTCTGCAGCAGGACCTGCAAAGTGTCCGACGCCGGGTTGCCTTCGGGCGGGCTGGAGATGTCCACGGCAATCACCAGCTCGGCGCCCATCTGGCGTGCGTAGCGCACCGGCACCGGCGACACCAGGCCGCCGTCCACGTACTCGCGCCCGGCGATCGCCACTGGCTGGAACACCGCCGGCACGGCACTGGAGGCACGCACCGCGGTGCCGGTGTCGCCGCGGCGGAACAGCACGCCCTGGCCGCTGTGCAGGTCGGTGGCCACGATGCCCAGCGGCAGGGGCATGGCCTCGATCAGGCGGCCGCCGGTGAGCTGGGTCACGTAGCGCGCCAGCGCCTCGCCACGCAGCACGCCGCGGCTGAACAGTGGCAGCGTCCAGTCGGTGATGGCAGCCTCTTCCATGGTGTCGGCCATCTGCTGCAGCTGGGCACCGTTGCGCCCGCTGGCGTAGATCGCCGCCACCAGGCTGCCGGCCGAAGTACCCACCACCATGTCGGGTCGGATGCCGGCATCTTCCAGCACCTGGATCACACCAACATGGGCGAAGCCGCGCGCCGCACCGCCGCCCAGGGCCAGGCCTATGCGCGGGGGCCGCTTGGCCACGGGGACCGGGGGCTCGGCAGGGGGCGTGGTGGTCACTGGCCCCGGGGTGCTGCAGCCGGCCAGGCCCACGGCCAGGGCGAGCATTGCACGAGTGAGAATAATTCGCGTTTGTGTTAGCATGACTGTTCTCTCGGCGTCTGGCCGAGGGCTCGATTGTCCAGATTTCCCCTACGGAGTTGCGCGGTGTTGAAAAAGTCTCTTGCCTGTGTGTTGTCTGCTCTGTGCATGGCCCTGCCGGCCCAGGCCGAGGAAGGGGTGCTGAACCTCTATTCGGCACGCCACTACTCGACCGATGAGGCGCTGTACGACAACTTCACCAAGGCCACGGGCATCCGCATCAACCGCGTCGATGCCGACGACGCCGGCATCGTGGCCCGCCTCAAGGCCGAGGGGGCCGCTTCCCCGGCCGACGTGATCCTGCTGGTGGACGCGGCCCGACTCTGGCGCGGCGAGGCCGATGGCTTGTTCCTGCCGATCAAGTCGGCCGTGCTTGCCGAGGCCATCCCGGCCCACCTGCAGTCCAAGCCCACCGCCGATGGCAGCGTGGCCTGGTTCGGCTTCTCGACGCGCGCGCGCATCGTGGTCTACGACAAGATCAAGGTCAAGAAGAGCGAGGTCGACACCTACGAGAAGCTGGGTGACCCGGTCAACAAGGGCCGGCTGTGCATCCGCTCGGGCGGCCACCCCTACAACCTGTCGCTGTTCGGTGCGGTGACCGAGCACCTGGGCGAAGCCAAGGCCGAGGCCTGGCTCAAGGGCATGGTGGACAACATGGCCCGCCCCCCGCGCGGCGGCGACACCGACCAGATCAAGGGCGTCGCCTCGGGTGAATGCCAGATCGCCGTGACCAACAGCTATTACCTGGCGCGCATGATGCGCTCCAAGGTGCCCGAAGACCGCGCCGTGACCGAACGCGTGGGCGTGGTCTTCCCGAACCAGGACAGCTGGGGCACCCATGTCAACGTGGCCGGCGGCGCCGTGGCCAAACACGCCAAGAACACGGCCGCGGCTGTCAAGTTCCTCGAGTACCTGGCCAGCCCGCAGGCGCAGGAGTACTTTGCCGACGGCAACAACGAGTGGCCGGCGGCCAAGGGCGTGAAGGTCAACAACCCTGCCCTGCGTGCCATGAGCGGCGGCAACTTCAAGAGCGAGATCATCCCGATCAGCGTGGTCGGCCAGAACCAGATCAAGGTGCAGCAGATGCTGGACCGCGTGGGCTTCAAGTGATGCCCCGGCGGGCCCCTCTGACGGGTCCGCACTACACGCGCCCGAAGCCGCGCTGGCCTTCGGGCGTTTTTTTCACCGATAATTGACGTTTACGTAAACGTCATACAGGAGACTTCCTCATGCAGATCCAAGCTGGGCATGTGTTCATCATCACCGGCGGTGCCTCGGGCCTGGGTGAAGGCACGGCGCGCGTGCTGGCGACGCGTGGCGCCACCGTGGTCATTGCCGACATGCAGGCCGAGCGCGGCGCCAGCGTGGCGCGCGAGATCGGCGGCCATTTCGTCAAATGCGACGTCAGCAGCGAAGCCGACGGCCAGGCTGCGGTGGCGCTGGCCACCGCGCAGGGCAAGCTGGTCGGTCTCGTCAACTGCGCCGGCATCGCCCCGGCCGAGAAGACCGTGGGCAAGAGCGGCCCTCACGCCCTGGCCAGCTACACCAAGACCATCATGGTCAACCTGGTAGGCAGCTTCAACATGATCCGCCTGGCGGCCGACGCCATGGCGAAGAACGAGCCCGAGCCCACCGGTGAGCGCGGTGTGCTGATCAACACCGCGTCGGTCGCGGCCTACGACGGCCAGATCGGCCAGGCCGCCTACAGCGCCTCCCCGCGCGGCGTGGTCGGCATGACCCTGCCGATCGCGCGCGACCTGGCGCGCAGCGGCATCCGCAACATGACCATCGCCCCGGGCATCTTCGGCACGCCCATGCTGTTCGGCATGCCACAGGAGGTGCAGGACGCGCTGGCCGCCAGCGTGCCCTTCCCGTCGCGCCTGGGCACGCCACAGGACTATGCCAAGCTGGCCCTGCACATCGTCGAGAACGACATGCTCAACGGCGAGGTGATCCGCCTGGACGGCGCCATCCGCCTGGCCCCGCGCTGAGCCCGGCCCGGCGCTGCACCTGGATTTCCCAGGTGCACGAACAAAACAGGCGCCAGCCCTTGTGGATTAGCGCCTGTTTGCTACTTATTTGATAGCAAACCACTGGGCTGTACCCCACCACTCACCGGGCCCGGCCGGCGCCTGCCAGGGCCATCCGTCAAAATAGCGGTGTGGCCATTCCCCAGTCGTTTCTCCAGGAGCTCATCGCCCGCGCCGACGTCGTCGAGATCGTGGGTCGCCACGTCCAGCTCAAGAAGGGCGGGGCCAACTACATGGGCCTGTGCCCGTTCCATGGCGAGAAGTCGCCCTCGTTCACGGTCAGCCCGTCCAAGCAGTTCTACCACTGCTTCGGCTGCGGCAAGAACGGTAACGCCATCGGTTTCCTGATGGAGCACCTGGGCATGAATTTCGTCGAGGCTGTCAAGGACCTGGCGCAGCAGTACGGCCTGCAGGTGCCCGAGGAGGACGTCAGCCCAGAGCAGCGCGCACGTGCAGCCGAGGCCCGGCACAAGCAGCTCACGCTCAGCGAGGTGCTGGAGAAAGCCGGCACCCATTACCGGCAGCACCTGCGCCAGTCGCCACGTGCCATCGACTACCTCAAGGGCCGCGGCGTCTCGGGCGAGGTCGCGCGCCGCTTCGGCCTGGGCTACGCGCCCGAGGGCTGGCGCAGCCTGGCCAGCTGCTTTGCCGACTACAACGACACGCTGCTGGCCGAAAGCGGGCTGGTGATCGTCCATGAAGAAGACGACAAGCGCTACGACCGCTTCCGCGACCGCATCATGTTCCCGATCCGCAACGTCAAGGGCGAGTGCATCGGCTTCGGCGGGCGCGTGCTGGGCGACGAGAAGCCCAAGTACCTGAACTCGCCCGAGACCCCAGTGTTCAGCAAGGGGCGCGAACTCTAC
>CAZKDU010000096.1:0-7055 GCA_964551485.1 uncultured Burkholderiaceae bacterium | reverse complement strand
CCGAGATCGTGGCCGAGATGCGCGCGGGCCGCAATGTGATCCTGGTCGACGAGGAATACCGCGAGAACGAGGGCGACCTGGTGCTCGCGGCCGACCACGTGACGGCCGATGCCATCAACTTCATGGCCCGCTTCGGCCGTGGCCTGATCTGCTTGACCCTGACCCGCGAACGCTGCCAGCGGCTCAAGCTGCCGCCGATGACGGTGCGCAACGGCACCAAGCATTCCACCGCCTTCACGGTGTCGATCGAGGCCGCCGAGGGTGTCACCACCGGCATCTCCGCCGCCGACCGAGCCCGCACCGTGCAGGCCGCAGTGGCCCCCGACGCACGCGCCGACGACCTGGTGCAGCCCGGCCACATCTTCCCGCTGCAGGCGGTGGACGGTGGCGTGCTGATGCGGGCCGGCCACACCGAGGCCGGCTGTGACCTGGCCAGCATGGCCGGCTGCAGCCCGTCCGCTGTGATCTGCGAGATCATGAAAGACGATGGCACCATGGCGCGCCTGCCCGACCTGCAGCTCTTCGCCGCCGAGCACGGGCTCAAGATCGGCACCATCGCCGACCTGATCGAGCACCGCAGCCGCCACGAATCGCTGATCGAGAAGATCGGTAGCCGCCCGCTGCACACCACCTACGGCGAATTCACGGCCCACGCGTTCCGCGACAAGACCAGCCAGGAATTGCACCTGGCCCTGGTCATGGGCCAATGGGACGCCAGCGACACCGTGCCCGTGCGCGTGCACGAACCGCTGTCGGTGCTGGACGCACTGGAAATCCGCCGCCCCATGCACTCCTGGGGACTGGACGCCAGCCTGCAGCGCCTGGCCCAGGAAGGCCGTGGCGTGGCGGTGCTGCTCAACTGCGGCGAAAGTGCCGACCAGCTGCTGGCCCAGTTCGAGGGCACGGCGCGTTCGGCCCAGGCCCCGGAGCGCGGCCGCATGGACCTGCGCACCTATGGCGTGGGCGCGCAGATCCTGCGCGAGTGCGGCGTGCACCGCATGAACCTGCTGGGCACCCCGCGCCGCATGCCCAGCATGACCGGCTACGGCCTCGAAATCGCCGGCTACATCACCAAGGACTGACCCCATGTTTGGCGCAGACAAAGGCATCGCCTCCCACCTGGACGGCAAGAAGCTGTCGATCGGCATCGTCCAGGCCCGTTTCAACGACCAGATCACCAGCGCGCTGGCCCAGGCCTGCTTCGACGAGCTCGCGGCCCTGGGCGTGCAGGCCCGCCACATCGACCACGTGCATGTGCCGGGCGCACTGGAAATCCCGGTGGCCCTGCAGGCCCTGGCCGAGCGCAACAAGTACGACGCGCTGATCGCCCTGGGCTGCATCATCCGTGGCGAGACCTACCACTTCGAGCTGGTGGCCAACGAGTCCGGCGCCGCGGTCACCCGCGTCGCTCTCGACTACCAGTTGCCCATCGCCAACGCCATCCTGACCACCGAGAACCTGGAGCAGGCTGTGGCCCGCCAGACCGAGAAGGGGCGCGATGCAGCCCGCGTGGCCGTGGAAATGGCCAACCTGTTGGACACCCTGTCATGACCGCACCCACCGACACCCTCACCCCAGTCTCGCCCCGGACTCCACGCAAACCCCCGCCGAAATCAGGCCGCAGCCGTGCCCGTGAGTTCGCGCTGCAAGCCCTCTACCAGCACTTAGTGGGACGCAACGAGGTGGGCGACATCGACGCCTTCACACGCGACCTGTCGGGCTTCCACAAGGCCGACGCCGTGCACTACGACGCCCTGGTCTATGGCTGTGTGCGCGAGGCCGGCGCACTGGACGAGCTGATCACACCGCTGCTCGACCGCAAGCTGCAGGAGCTTTCCCCCATCGAGCACGCGATCATGTGGATGGGCACCTACGAGTTTCTGCACTGCCTGGACGTGCCCTGGCGCGTGGTGCTCAACGAGTGCATCGAATTGGCCAAGAGCTTTGGTGGCACCGACGGCCACAAGTACGTCAACGGCGTGCTGCATGGCCTGGCCCCGACATTGCGCGCTGCCGAAGTGCAGGCCGATGCCGGCCGCGCACGTGTGGCCCCTGCCGCACCGGCATGAAGATCGCCGGGCGCGCCCGACGCGTCGAGCCGTTCTATGTGATGGAAGTGGCCAAGGAGGCCGCGCGCCTGGCCGCTGACCCGGCCCGCGCCGACCAGCCCATGGTCTTCCTGAACATCGGCGAGCCCGACTTCACGGCCCCACCCGCCGTGCAGGAGGCCGCGGCCCGCGCCATCCATGACGGCCTCACCCAGTACACCCCGGCCCTGGGCCTGGACGTGCTGCGTGAACGCATCAGCGACTGGTACACCCAGCGTTTCCGGGTGACGGTGCCGGCGCACCGCATTGTGGTCACGGCCGGGGCCTCGGCCGCTCTGCAATTGGTCTGCCTGGCCCTGATCGACCGCGGCGACGAGGTGCTGATGCCCGACCCCAGCTACCCGTGCAACCGGCATTTTGTGAGTGCGGCCGAAGGTCGTGCGGTGCTGTTGCCCACGGGTGCGGCCGAGCGCTTCCAGCTCAGTGCGGCCCAGGTCGAGGCCGCCTGGGGTCCACACACCCGCGGGGTGCTACTGGCCTCGCCGTCCAACCCCACAGGCACCTCGATCGAGCCCGCCGAGCTGCGCCGCATCCACGCCGCGGTGCAGGCGCGTGGCGGCATCACCCTGGTGGACGAGATCTACCTCGGCCTGAGCCACGATGCAGCCTTCGGCCAGACCGCTCTGGCCGTCGACGACCAGGTCATCAGCATCAACAGTTTTTCCAAGTACTTCCACATGACCGGCTGGCGCCTGGGCTGGCTGGTGTTGCCCGAACCCTTAGTGCCCGTGGTGGAGCGCCTTGCGCAAAACCTGTTCATCTGCCCCAGCGCCATTGCCCAGCACGCCGCGCTGGCCTGCTTCGAGTCCGATACCCTGGCCATTTACGAAACGCGACGGCAGGCTTTCCGGGAACGCCGCGACTGGTTCGTGCCAACCCTGCAGCAGCTCGGTTTTCAGGTGCCTGTGGTGCCAGATGGCGCCTTCTACGTCTGGGCCGACTGCCGAGGCATCGCCGAGCGGCTGGGCTGCGAGGACAGCTGGGCCCTGAGCTTCGCCCTGATGCAGCGCGCTGGCGTGGCCATCACCCCAGGGCGCGACTTCGGGGTGGCCGACACCGGCCACCACATCCGTTTCTCCACCGCGAGCTCGCTGAACCAGCTGCAGCTGGCCACCGAACGGCTGCGCACCCTGCTGGGCTGAGACCATGGCGTTTGACTGGCCGCTGCGCGTTTACTGGGAAGACACCGATGCCGGCGGCATCGTGTTCTACGCCAACTACCTGAAATTCTTCGAGCGGGCCCGCACCGAATGGCTGCGCACCCTGGGCATCGAGCAACACGCGCTCAAGCAGCGCACCGGTGGCATGTTCGTGGTCTCGGAAACGGCCATCAAGTACCACCGGCCGGCCCGCCTCGACGACCGCCTGCTCGTCACCACCACCCTGGCCGAAACCGGGCGCGTCACACTCCTGCTGCACCAGCAGGCTTGGCGCCTGCCTGAGGAAAATTTGGCAAATTCCAACACATTGCTCTGCGAGGGCACGATCCGCATTGCCTGGGTGCAAGCGGCCAGCCTGAAGTCTGCGAGAATTCCGCAAAACATCCTGGAAACCCTGAAATGAACCAAGACATGTCCATTGTCCAGCTGGTGCTCCATGCCAGCTGGGTTGTTCAGCTCGTCATGCTGCTGCTGCTGGGCGTCTCCATCGCCAGTTGGGCCGCCATCTTCCGCAAGCTGTATGCCCTCAAGGGCGTCAAAGCCAACAACGACCTGTTCGAACGCAACTTCTGGTCCGGCGCCAGCCTGAACGACCTGTTCACCACGGCCGCCCAGAACGCCAACCACGGCGGACCGATGGAGCGCATCTTCGCCAGCGGCATGCGCGAATACCAAAAACTGCGCGAGCGCCGCGTGAACGACGTCGGCACCCTGCTTGATGGCGCCCGCCGTGCCATGCGCGCCAGCCTGCAGCGCGAGATGGACGTGGTCGAATCCAGCCTGTCCTTCCTGGCCACCGTGGGCTCGGTGTCGCCCTATGTCGGCCTGTTCGGCACGGTCTGGGGCATCATGCACGCCTTCACCGGCCTGGCCAGCATGCAGCAGGTGACGCTGGCCAGCGTGGCTCCCGGTATCGCTGAAGCCCTGGTGGCCACGGCCATTGGTCTCTTCGCTGCCATCCCGGCGGTGGTGGCCTACAACCGCTTTGCGCGCGACATCGACCGTGTGGCCAACAAACTCGACACCTTCATCGAAGAGTTTTCCAACATCCTGCAGCGCAATCTGGGGGCTCAGGCCTCGGTGCCGCACTGAAGGAGGTCAGCATGCCAGCCGTCGCCTCCCGCGGCCGTGGCCGCCGCACCATCAATGAAATCAACATGGTGCCGTTCATCGACGTGATGTTGGTGCTGTTGATCATTTTCATGGTCACCGCCCCGCTGATCACGCCGAGCGTGGTGGACCTGCCCAGCGTGGGCAAGGCCTCCAAACAGCCTGACCAGATCATTCAGATCCTGCTGCGCAAGGACGAATCGATCGAGGTCAAGAGCAACGACAAAACGGTGTCCCTGACCCTCAAGGAAGTGGCGCCCACGGTGGCCAAGTTGCAGAAAGACAGCACCAACACCGCGGTGGTGATCAGCGCTGACAAGACCGTCAAGTACGAGTCCGTGGTCAAGATCATGGATGGGCTGCAGCGTGCCGGCGTGGCCCGCATCGGTTTGTCGGTTCAAATGGTGAACTGAGGGGCTTCGATGCACGTCTCTGCTGAGCGCACCGAGTTTGCGCCGCCGCCCCAGCCTGCGAGTGCCCGTTCGTTCGGCATCTCGGTGGTCATCCACCTGTTGCTGATTGCGGCCCTGACCTGGGGCATCAACTGGAAGCGCAAGACCCAGCAGCCCACTGTGGAAGCGGAGATCTGGTCGTCCATCCCGCAACAGGCTGCGCCTGCGCTGTCTGCACCGCCGCCCCCCCCACCTCCCCCGCCACCGCCTCCGCCGGCCCCGCCCCCACCTCCGGCCCCCAAGCCGCCCAAGGTGGAGCCCGTCAAGCCGCCACCACCACCCGCGGTGGACGACGCCCAGATCGTGGCCGAGCGCCAGAAGAAGCTCGAGAAGGAAAAACTCGAGAAAGAAAAGCGCGAGCAGGAAAAACTCGAGAAGAAGCGCCTCGAGGAAGAAAAGCGCGAACAGGAGCGCCTAGAGAAACAACGCCAGGAAGAAGAGCGCAAGGAAAAGAAGCGCCTCGAGGAAGAAGAACGCAAAGAGAAGAAGCGCCTTGAGGACGAAAAGCGCGAGCGTGAACGCCAGGAAGCCCTGGAGCGTGAGCGTGTGCGCAAGGAAGCCGAAGCCAAGCGCCTGGCCGACGAAAAGGCCGCGGCAGACGCCCGTGCCCTGGAAGCCCAGCGGGCCGCCAACCTGAGCCGACTGCAAGGCCTGGCAGGCGCCGCCGGTGGTGAAGGCACGGCCCAGAAATCCGCTGGCCCGGTGGTCGGTTCGGGCTGGGCTTCGCTGGTGCGTTCGCGCGTGCGCCCGAACATCACCTACACCGAGGACAGCCGTGGCAACCCGGAGGCCGAGGTCGAGGTCAAGCTGGCGCCGGATGGCACCATCACCGCCACCCGGTTGACCAAGAGCAGTGGCAACCGCACCTGGGACCAGGCCGTGCTGCGCGCCCTGGAAAAAACCGAGGTGCTGCCCAAGGACCCAACCACGGGCAAGGTGCCGAGCGAAGCCACCTTGGTCTTCCGACCGCGCGACTGAGCGCACAAGCAGGTTCAACCGGCCGGCATCGCCCCTTGACAAAGGGGCAATGCCGGCCGGCTGGCTTCAGGCCACGCTGTCGTAGACGATGTGCGCCTGGCCGCGCGTCTCGGCCATCCAGCTGGCCAGGGCCGCGTCGCTTGGGAAGAAGCGCGCATCCTCACCGAGCTGCAACTCCACCGCCGCCTGCGCCGTCTGCAGCGCCAGGCGCACCCCCAGCCCCCGCAGCACCTCACCCTGCTCCAGCAGCTCGCGCCGGGCCGGAAAGTCGCGCAGCAGGCGTGGAATGTCGGGCTGCCCCTGGACTGAGGACAGGTTCACACGCAGGAACTTGCCGAAGCGGCAGCGCGCCGACGCCAGGTCCCAGACCTGGTTCACACTGAGCCGGAAGCCCCCCGAGAAGCGGTCTGGCTGGAGCTTGCCCATCACCACCACCAGCTCGTCGTCCTTGAGCAGGGCGCGGTGCGCGTTGAGCACCGCCTCGTCGGCCGTGGCCTCGATCACGCCGGACTTGTCGTCGAGCTTGAACAGGGCCAGCTTGCCGCGCTGACCGTTGATGACCCGGAAGTCGCTGACGATGCCCGCCAGCAGCTGCGGCTCGCGGCTGTCGATCAGGTCGTAGATTCGGCGGCGTGCGAACTGCCGCACTTCGGCCGCCACCTCGTCGAACAAATGGCCCGAGAGGTAGAAACCCAACGCCACCTTCTCAAAGCTCAGACGCTCCTTCACGCCCCAGGGCATGGCGTTGACCAGCTCGGGCTCCTGCGTGCTGGCCGCGTGGGAGTCCATGAGGTCGAACAGGCCGCCCTGGTCGGCGTTGGCCTCGCGTGTGTTGGCGAACTCGAAGGCGCGGTCGATCGAGGCCGCCAGGGCGGCGCGGTTGAGCTGCAGCGCATCGAAGGCGCCCGCCTTGACCAGGGCCTCCACGGTGCGCTTGTTGAGCTTGCTGCGGTCCACCCGCTGGCAGAAGTCGAACAGGCTGGTGAACGGGCCCGCCTCCTGGCCACGCGGGCCGTCGCCGCGCCCTTCGCGCGCCGCCACGATGGCCTCGATCGCCTGCTGGCCCGTGCCCTTGACGGCGCCCAGGCCGTAGCGGATGACCTTGTCGGTGACCGGCTCGAAGCGGTGCACGCCGCGGTTCACGTCGGGCGGCTCAAAAGTCATGCCCATCTTCAACGCGTCCTCGAACAGCACCTTGAGCTTGTCGGTGTCGTCCATTTCCACGGTCATGTTGGCGCAGAAGAACT